>JAGQPC010000989.1 GCA_020426925.1 Planctomycetales bacterium
ATACACAAAAGCATCGACGCCAAAGCATCCATGGAACTTGTGCTCGATGAGTGTTGGTGTGACGCAGCCTTCGATCCAGGCACGCGTGTCATGGAGTTTCTGACAGCTATCACTCAGCAACAGCCGTACTATATCGCGATCGCAGTTGTCGAATGGGCGACCGAGGACTGTTCCCGTGTACCGGCGGCCATCAGCCACGAGTGGTCGAGTCCAACCAAGAAAACGCGGTTGAGGCCGTTGCGGTGACAGATGCCACAGAAACGACAAATCGACGACTCGGTTGAGTTCCGGCTCGATGACGCCAATTTGACTTCGAAAAGCCTGCTCGAGCCATTTGATGTCAGTGTTCTCCAGTGGGGCCAAACAGCTCAATCGCCGCTGACCACGGCCCGACGTGGCAAGATCTTGTTTGAAAATCGCGTTCGCGAAACCGCGGTCAGAAAAACGAGCGAGTGCGGACTGAACATCGTCAATTGACTCAACGACCACTCCAATCGTGTCGCCTCCCGCGAAGTAGCTTGGCGCGTCGGCCTGCGCAAGCCACGACAGTTGCTGTTGAGTAATCCACGATTTGCGAAACAAGTCTGTTGCGTTTTCATTCCAGGGCGGCGGGGTTTCCCTCACGATAGGCACCAGCGGACCGGCAAACTCGTGATTCTTTGGCGTCCACGCCCAGGGCGATAGACGGTTTAGTTTGCGTTCCGCGAGCTTCGATCGATCGCTGAACAAGACAAGCTCGGGAAGTTCCAACCCTGCTTCCAAAATCTTTCGCTGGAGAGCTTGTGACGGCAGTCGCCGCACAAGGACAACATCGTCCTGTTGTGACAACGCGACCTGGAGCATTTCAAGGTCCTGCCCGAGCTGCTGCATCAGCGACTGCTGCGAAGCAGATAACTCGCCGGCAAGTTCCGCTTCGGCTGCTGGATCAAACCAACGCACAGTCGGAGTACGCCCACGTGATTGGCGATATAGCTCAATGTTGTCAATGAAGTCCTGTGTGAGTCCTGCTTCTAAACGCCCCGCTCGATTGAAAGTTTCCCGCGGCCCTCGAGCCCGTTGCGGCGACATTGGAAAGTCGAGCGATTTTTCGTACGCTTCCCAATCGGAAAGATCGGGCTGTTTCCATTTTCGAAACCATTGCAAACCGTGGCGAACGTGGCCAATCTCGTCTTTGTAAATTTGCTTTAGAATCGCGGCGGTGTGCGTGTCTCCAATTTCATCGAACACACTGGCGAAATGGAAGCTGTAGTCGAGATTCGCTTGCTCAAACGTAAGACTTAACCGCGAGACGAAATCCATGGGAGATTGCATCGGCTCAACTATGCGCCAAAAGTGCCCCGACAACGGATAGCTTCCGAACTCGACTCCACACTCTTGCATTCGTCGCAAGTACATGTGTGTGTGCTCTTGTTCTTCTTGCAACGTCACGAGTACGCCTTGGCGAAATGCATGAGGAGCGTCGGGAAACTTGAGCAAAACCAGCGCCATCAGTTCGGTCGCCAGTAGCTCATGATTTGCTAAGAAGTGAAGAAGTTTGCCGCGAGCAGTTTCGTTGTTCAGTTCGGAATCATGTGGCGGCTGAGCCGCACCAGGCCCAGATTGCATTTCCAAGCCGGCGGGACGTGCCGGATTTGGCAGAGACTTTATAACTGCCGCCGAAGTTGGAACGTGATCGGATCTCAGGTTCTCGGGGCGACTGAGCTTTTCATTTAATGTCGTTCCAAAAACGATCCGTTCTGCGAATTCGCTGATATTCATGGAATCCGATTCGCATCACTCGCGGGAAATGTTGCGATAGCGTCTGACCTATTCTTCGGGGGCCTCGCCACCCGATTCATCGCCGTCCGCCTCGTCGCCACTCGCGTCATTTTCGCTCGCCCCGTCCGCATTGGAACTCGACTTAATTGCAGCGTCCAATTCGTCTAGCTTCGACGGATAATCGTGAACATGGCTTTCGGCATAGTCGCCCGCCAACCAACGAGCAAGCATATCCAGTTCGTGCTCGGAAAGTTTCTCGGCATAAGAAACCATCACGTTTCGTTCGCCGTAGAACTGCTCTGATTCAGGGTGCTGGATGAACGCCTTGAGCCAGGCAACACTTCCGTATTGATTGAGTTCCGGATAACCGCCGTTTTCCGCGCCTAATTCAAAATCACTGCCGATTCCCGCGTGGCAATCAGTACAACTAGAGATACTGCCGCTGGTTAACTCGCCACCGGAAATGATTTCTTCGCCGCGAGCGAGTTTGTCACCATCAAGTTCAAGCTGCGGATTCCCCGATAGCGACGCCAGGTACTCGATCATCGCGTCGACATCGTCTTTGTTTTGCGGATCTTTGAGAACTTCGGCGTTGTCGCTGCACCACATGACCATGCCATCGCCGGCCGACGCTTCTAAATCGTAGCCACTGTTTGTGGCTGGTTTCATGTGGTTTTCGAAGTCGCTAAGGACGGAACGCCACCAATCACGAGTCGCGAAGTTCCCCAGATCAGATGCCGTCGGGGAAGACACAAACGACTTTTCGGTTGCGGGATCCATGTCGGTTACGAGCCGGCCTCGACCATTGTGGCCGTTGTATCGATGACACGACGAACAATGTTTAGCGAACAATCTCGGGCCTTGCGTGAACGGATCGTTTTTGAGCAGCGAACCGGCTCCTTCCACAGGAATCATGTCCGGCAGCCCAGCCAATTCCTTGACTCGGTGAGCGTCCCTTTCCGCTTCGGCGATTGCCGCTTGATGATCGGAGTCTCGCGAGTCTTCGATGACCGCCAGCCCCGTCAATCCGATAACACAGATGGCCAGCGTCCACATAAACAACACATTGAATCGATGACCGCCTTTGATCATCGCGATGATGGGCATTAAAGCGATGACACCCATGATGATTCCAGGGACGTAGATCGCTCCGAAAGCGAGTCCAAAATGCTCGACCGCTTCAAACCGCAAGAATCGAAATAGGAACAAAAAGTACCATTCTGGTCTCGCGGCCGAATAGGCTTCTGAAGGATCTGCCGGTGCACTAAGTTCCGCTCCTTTGAAGATCGCGCACATCAAAATCACCGCTAGCACGCCCAAACATGCAACGGCGTCTTTCAGTATTTGGTCGGGCCAAAACCGTTGTGTCGGACCGCGATCCTCGTCAGGAACGTGGATGCCGTGTCGCCGAAACACGTAAATGTGCAGGCCTAAAAACGCGACGAGCAATCCAGGCAGGACTCCTGCGTGCATCGCAAAAAATCGAGTCAACGTGTGGTGTCCGTACTTCGGGCCGCCTTGAACCAGCTCTTGAAGTTGAGGACCGACGACCGGCGACGCGCCGACGATTTTGGTGGTCACCTGTGTCGCGTAGTAGCCTTTTTGGTCCCACGGCAACAAGTAACCTGTAAGCGACAGCGCGAGAACGATCTGCATCAATATCAGCCCAAGCCAAAAATTGATTTCTCGCGGGGCTTTGTACGCACCATCAATGATCACTTGGATCAAGTGAATCGCGAGCAGAACGACCATGATTGCCGAGGAATAGTGGTGAATGCCTCGGACGACGCTTCCGTAGTGCATTTCGTTTTGAATGTAGTAGACGCTTTCCCACGCCGTTTGGGCACTCGGGCT
>JAGQPC010000990.1 GCA_020426925.1 Planctomycetales bacterium
AGACCGACGACTACTGTTACAACATCGTCGAAAATCCAGTCCACATTCGCGAGATGAATGCGACGATTCTGCACACATTGGGAATCGATCACGAGCGTCTTTCCTTCAAGTACCAGGGATTGGATCAACGGCTCACAGGCGTCGAAGACGCTCGAATCATCACTGAAATCTTGGCATAGCCCACGCCGCGCGCAAGAACAATGCAAGCCCACAAGCGCGAAGGTCCCGGAGTCGAGGAAATTCTGTAATTGGGTCACTTTTCGACAGTTCTTGCTCGACGGCTAATTCTGCAGCGGTTAATTTGAGCATACCTACTAATCGTTATCCGCTAGGGTTTTGCGGATGACGTGCGACCAGTCTTTTGCGTTCCCAAACACTGACATTCGGACCTATCTCGATGAAGCGACGACGTGCATACGTTTCACACTACAGCAAAAGGGCAACTACAGAACGGCTTGAAAGTCGAATCTTACTGGCAGCAGATTTGGTCGGCGACACCGACTCGATCGTGATCAACGAGCTGCACGTGAATCCGGATATCGACACGGAACTAGTCGAGTTCATCGAACTGCACAACACGACCGACGAGCCACGAAGCGTTTCCGGGTGGTACTTTGACGGCGGAGTGTCTTATTCATTTCCAAAGGACGCGTCCATTGAACCGCACGGCTATTATGTGATCACTCAAAACGCGGAACACTTCTCTACCAAATTTGGTCGCGGTGCCGATGGGCAATTTGAAGGAAAACTCAGCAACGAAGGCGAAACGATTGTTCTCCGTGATGCCAACAATTTGGAGGTTGATCGAGTCGATTACGGGCTCGGGTTTCCGTGGCCAACCGTCGGCGATGAACCTGGCTATTCAATGGAGCTCGTAAATCCAAAGTTTGACAATCAACTCGGCGGAAGTTGGCGTTCGTCCGTGGGAAATCAAACCGTCTTTGCGTACGGGGCTGAATGGAAACTCATGAAGGGCACGCAGGAACCCGACGCCGCGTGGAATACAAACGAATTCAATGACGCCGACTGGCAAACCGTGACGTCTCCTATCGGTTTCGGACGCACCGCAGTCGTTTCGACTGAATTAGACGACATGCGAAGTAACTACTCGACGTTCTACGTTCGCAAGTCGTTCTTCATTGCTGATCCGGCCAACGTCAGTGACTTTGCGTTTGAATCGATATTCGACGACGGACTGAACGTTTGGATCAACGGAACGCATGTGCTGTCGCAGAACGTCGAATCGGCGACTGTACCGTTTGACGGCCTCGCAACGGGTTCTGGCTCGACACGGTCCTCGGAGTTATTCACTTTCGAAAACGCGGCGCAGTATTTAGTAGCTGGCAACAACACCATCGCGGTTCAAGTCTTGAACTCAACGCTCTCCGGAAGTGACGCGATGTTCGAAGCGTCTCTTGCGAACACGGCACTGCGCGCCCCCGGTCCGACTCCTGGTGAAAGCAACTCGATTTTCAGCGACGCTCTCGGTCCCCAGCTTCGACAAGTCAGCCACACTCCGGCTCAGCCAAAGTCCACCGAAGACGTAACGATTCAAATCAAGGCTACGGATGACGACGGAATCGACAGTTTGTCTTTGGAATACCAGATCGTCGCACCCGGCGATTACATTCGACTGACCGATTCCCGTTTTGTGTCCGATTGGACATCGGTCCCGATGCGAGACGACGGGCAAGGCGGCGACTTGACCGCGGGCGATTCGATTTATACAGCCGTGATTTCGGCGGACCTGCACACGCACCGACATTTGATGCGATATCGAATCAACGCCATCGACAAAACTGGAATGTCGTCTGTTGCTCCGTACGATGACGATCCACAGCCGAACTTTGCTTACTTCGTCTATGACGGCATACCGTCCTGGACCGGTGCAGACCGACCAGGATCGTCGGACGCGGTGACTTTCGGCCCAGACGTGATGAACCAGTTGGCGACATACCATCTAATCGCCGACGCGGACGATGTCCAAAGCAGCCAATACCGATCCGCGTCTGAAGAAGTACGATTCCGCGGCACGATGGTTTATGGCGACAAAGTCTACGATCACATCGAATTCCGAATTCGCGGCGAGTTTTCAACGTACGTCGCCGGCAAGAATAAATGGAAGTTCTTCTTCAATCGTGGCCATGAGTTCCAAGCTGATGACAACTATGGCCAACCATTTCAGGAAACTCGCCGAGTGCTGAACTTCAGTGCGGCCGCGACTCCATGGATGCCGATGAATCGAGGCATGGCGGGAATCGGCGAAGCGATCGCGTATCGGCTGTACGATTTGGCAGGCGTGCCGAGCCCAGACACGAACTTCGTTCAGTTTCGTGTAATAGACGATGCCACCGAAAGCCCCGAAGACCAATACGAAGGCGATCTTTGGGGACTCTACTTGTCACTAGAGCATCCGGATGGCCGTTTCTTAAATGAGCGTGGTTTGCCTGACGGAACTACCTTCAAAATGGAAGGCGGCTCGGGGCAAGGCGACATCAAAAACCAAGGGCCGACTCAGCCCGATGCCGCAAGAACACTGCGAACGTTCATGAATGCGGCACTGCGATCGAACGAAGAACAGTTCTGGCGAGACAACGTTGACCTGGACGCATACTATTCGTTCCGATCGGTCAACCGCGAAGTCAACAACATGGACATCCGCGATGGATGGAATCATTACCTCTACCACAATCCGGAGACCAACAAGTTCACGGTGATCCCGTGGGACCTGGACATGCTCTACATTCCCACGACGCACTGGAGCGGCGTGATCAGGCTCGAGAACCTGCTGCGTGAGGACAATCTCGAAATCGAGTACATGAATCGCGGCCGCGAGCTGCAAGATCTGCTGTTCAACGAAGAACAAATTGGAATTCTTGTCGACGAATACGCCGGCTTCGTCAATCCACAAAACGGACAAATGACGATGGTGGACGTCGACCAATTCATGTGGAATTACAATCCTCGAACAGCAGGCAACCATCGCGGAGCGTTCAATCGGCAACGAGCGAACTTTGACTCGCGAGGTGGCGGCGGACGTCGCACGCTGGTGTCAGGCGACCACGAAGGTTTCGCCCAATGGGTCAAAGACTTCTTGTTGCCAGAACCAGGTGGCGGTAGCGATCCCACTGCGTACGGTTGGAACTTCCTCAATCGAGAATCCAAAGACGACGATATTCCCGCGACTCCAACACTAACTCATTCGGTCGGCGATGTTGTCGAGCTGTCGATTGACCAAATGCAGTTCAACGTGTCGGCCTTTTCCGACCCGCAAGGAAACGGCACGTTCGGAAAAATCGAATGGCGTCTCGCCGAAGTTACCGATCCGAACTCACCCACTTACGATCCAGCCGCTCCGTTGATTTACGAAGTTGAATCGGTTTGGGAGTCGGGCGAACAAGACACTTTTGCATCTTCGATCAGCATTCCGTCGGTCGCGGCGGAACCAGGCCACGCCTACCGAGCTCGTGTGCGAGTCTTCGACAACACGGGCCGAGCCAGCCATTGGTCACAACCGCTGCACTTCGTTGCGACCCCCGCCGAATCGACCGATCTGGCGGACAAGCTCCGCGTGACCGAAGTTCACTACCATCCTGCCGACCCGACTGCGGCGGAAGTCGCTGCCGGTTTCACCGACAAAAACGATTTCGAATTTATCGAGGTGATGAACATCAGCTCAGAGACAATCGACGTTTCCGACGCTGAATTTGTCCAAGTCGACGTTGATGGTGAGTCCGAAGGAATTGGATTCCAGTTCGCCGCAGGCTCAGTCACCGAGTTGTCGCCAGGACAACGCGTAGTCGTCGTCGAAAACGCCGCAGCATTCGCCGCTCGCTACGGTAGCGAGATTGACGTTGCAGGAGAATGGTCTGGCCGTTTGAGCAACTCGGGCGAAACCATCACACTACAAGCTGCCGGCGTGCAGATTCAACAATTCCGTTACTCCGATGACTGGCACACTTCTACCGATGGCGAAGGGCGGTCGCTGGAAATCGCGAATCCAAACGGTGCGACCAACACGTGGAACATCGCTGGCAGCTGGCAGCCAAGCAGTTCTCTGGGCGGTACTCCAGGCAGTTCTCCGCGAATACTTGGCGACGTCAACAATGATGGCGTGTTTGACAGCTCCGATCTAGTCGCCGTGTTTGCTGCCGGCGAGTACGAAGATGGCATCGCCGGAAACTCGAGCTACGAAACCGGAGATTGGAACGGCGACGGTGACTTCGACACGCGAGATTTCGTTTTCGTGTTCACGGCCGGCACATACTCTCGACTCGCAAAACCACTTTCGGCACAGAACGTTGACCTGTTCTTCGTGCGAGAACAGCGAAGTCACAAGGCGAGTTTCGATGAGCTGATTGGTAATCGACGCTCGAACGTTGTGGTGTAGGTTTGGGAATCGTGAAGACTATATTCGGCTCCTAAAAGGGTGGCTGGTGGTCGAGCGTAGCGAGCCCCCAGC
>JAGQPC010000991.1 GCA_020426925.1 Planctomycetales bacterium
TCGGTTTGTAGTTACCAGTGGAGTTTGATTCGAGTCAGCGCGGTGTTCGGCGAACCGGACGCTGTTTTCGTAGCGGCGCTGAGCTGCACTGTCTCCGTACGAACGAAGGGCAGCAGCGCCGGGAATCATCGCAACAATCTTACGACTGCCTTCGACGAGTCCGCCAGCAACATTGTCAACTGCGTCCTTTGCTCCGATCGCCATGCTTTTTGCACCTTGAACGCTGCCGTGCACTGCTTGACCGAGCCGCGAAGATTCATGAGCTTCCTTGCAGCGAGCTTTCAAATCCACAATCCGGTCTTCGCGAGTCCGCGCAGCCCCTTGTCCTGACCGATAGATCACACGCACGCCATCTCGCTTCCACGGCGAAAACTTGACGATGACTCGACGATCAGGATAAACGTACGTAATCGCTGATTTCGAATATGCAATTACGGGTGCGCCATTTGGCAAGCTGACGTCAACGTAAAGTTGCTCGCCGTATTTCGGATGGTTCGCGACAACGGTGATGGGGCCTCCGTGTACGATCGGGCCTTGGTATTCGCGATCACCGTCGTAGTAGAAGCGGTGCACGTGAAGCGTGCGGGGTATGTCGATCAACGTTCGCCCGCTGTCTGAAAGGTCACGAAACTCTACATCTGGAAGGGCGCGTTCATGGTTTCCCGGCCTTATTATCTCGAGTTGATTTAGCCCTACGGAAACGGGCTCTTGCGCAAGTAGTTGGTGGTTTAATCCATGCAGAAGCAGAATCGCCACCAACATTAGTCTCCCACGCGACATTGGTTTTCCCCTTGTGCGACAGTTTTTGTGGTTATCGATCCTGGATGTGCTCAAGTACCACTTCGACGTGGCTGAGCGAATCAAATTGGGATGCAATGAATTCGCGAACGCGCTCTGGAGTGTGGACTCCGGCGTTCTCTGCACGTAAATCAGCAGCCTCTGCTGGGCCGACAGCAGTTGTGGATCCGACATCCGCAAGTGGCAGTGATTCGGCAGTATTCGCGACCACCCACATCTCCTTGCGAAACTCATGCAGCACAGACGCATCAGTGAGCGGATTACGGATACCTCGGATACCTCCGAACACGCGCAGCCGAATCACGGCTTTTCCACCTTCCAATTCACTGTGAAGACCACCATCGTGCGATAGTAATCCGGTCGCATGCACTTGCCCATCGTCGTCAATGAACACGGAGATACGTTCGAGCTTCAAATTGCCTGCGGCAATCTTCGAGCTCTGCAGACGAAAGTACTTCCGCCGAACCGTAGGAATTTGTTGGTCTTCGACTTCTGGGTCTGCTTCACTTTCGGCGTCTGCCGTGGGCAATTCAACTTCGACAGGTTGATCAGCACCGATAGTGCCAAGCACCGACTGTTGAACACGAGCTTCCGATTTCTGATACGCTCGCTTCGGCACTCCCACAGGCGTCTCTGGACAGCTTCGGCGAACCGGCGGGCGACTTCTTAGGAAGAAGTAATTTCCTGCCAAAGCAAAATTCACGATCGCTAGAGTGATAACAAACGCGAGCAGGCGAAATCTTGATCTTTCCACGTGAAATCCCCTCGACTGGCCGTTTATGTTTCCGTCTTGGGGAATATCGGTTCGTAAAGTTTACTGATTTGAATCAATTTGCGGATTGCGCGGTGTAATCTGCATGCTTCAACACGCTCAGCAGTATGGCATTCAAGAAATCGAATGCGTGCGAGATGCTGGTGGCACGCTGGCATGACTGCAGCAAGTTGTCTGCAATTTATTCTCAGTCGCGGGTCGCCGCCGACCGACGGAGAAACCGTCGCGACTGGGTCGAGCAATCGTTGGAAGCTGAACTGAGCACCGCTGGGAAAGTTCCCAATCATCGCACGAGCCGACCCAAGGCAGTCAGGACTCGTCGCAACCACCGATTTCGTTATCGAGCTACGTCAAGTCGACAGCTTGATTGAGGTAGTCGATGTTCAAGTGCCAGTCTTGAAGAAGCGTTGTTGAAAAGCTCATACCAGTCCAATTCGCGGCTAACGGCTGACGGTTCCCTCTGGTCGAATCAATACGTGTTGGGCCCAACACCGCCAGGGCAGCTAGCGTTGACCTGCACTCGCTAAGCTGGCGAACGCTTCGTTTCCGAGCTCACGGTTGCAGTGGAGCTGCTTGGCGTCGTTCCAGCTGACGACTATTCGTTCTGTTGGCATGATCGCGATACCACGCTGGCCACAATGCCCCAACGCGCAAAACATGTCAGCGGGAGCGTCTGCCCACCACCGACGACCATCGCGACTTTGTGCGTTGACCCACCATAGCCATGAGTAACCGCCATTGTGATCGGCTTGGTTGCCGCCGCCTCCGATCGACCGAGTCGCACATCGTTCTGCTTCTTGGCCGTTCGTGCGAGGAATCGTCAACGGCATCGGATCGCTGGATGCGTGTTTCGCGTGCCGCTGCGAAATCATCTGGCGACCTTTCCACGAACCGAGATTCAGATACAGCCAACCAAAGCGAGCCAAGTCTCGAGGCGACATCGACGGCCGACCACGAGTGCGGCCTTCGGTTGGAAAAGAGATTCCGTCCTGAAACTGAAGCATGTTTTCGAACTCGCGATTGAATAGGTCGTGAGCTTGATCCCAAGGCGTGGCAAGCAAGTCATTGACCAGCACGTCCCAGAACAGGCCCATCGTGTGATCGTTGTAGTCGAACGCGTTCCCAGGTTGCTCCTGGTAGCCAAGGCAGGCAGATTGAAACGCGAGATGCCGAAACGTAAGACCTCGATCTTTGAAGCCAAGCGACGGATTCAGATCGCTAAGGCATTTTCGATAGGGAACGACCGAGTCATCGGCCGACTCGAGCTTCCCAAGTTCGAGCGCGCGAAACAACAGGTGCGCGTAGACCGGTTTGCTCGCCGATGCCAAGTCACCTGGACGAGTGATGTCTCCCCATGAACTGACCAAATACCCGTCCTTGATAATGCAGCCCCGTCCTCCGGCAAGCTGCTGAAACCGCCGCAACTTCTCTTCGTCCAAGCCGAGTTCTGCAGGTGTACGCGTTTGCCATTCCGCTCCGGGAAATACAACGTTCGTGGTTGGCGACGCCACAACCTGGCGACCGTAAAGAGCACACTCGCTGCCGATACTTGCGGGCTTCGCGAAACGCCGCTGCGTCGCGTCGGCAGTGCTCTCTTGTTCGATTCGTCGCCCCGTTTGACAGTCAAGCCAAAGCAATTCGTAAGTTCCGTGGTCGAGGTTGTCGATCTCGAATCCGTCGCCAGCAGATTCTGACCACGCAATGAATGATTGACTCGCTTGTCGCAATACGTACGGCGAAGTTTCTGCAACCCGCGGCGAAGGCTGCATTCTAGAATAGTGTGTGTCTTCGAAGAATTCAGACAAGATCCGGCATTGATGCAAGGCGTCATCGGACGTGGACATCACATCCATTCCCAGCAGCATCGGCATGGCTCCGGCCATCGCAACTGTCCAGGCATGACGTCGCCAATCGTCGTCGCTCTGCGGAGTTTCGGTGTTTTCTGCGTAGATCAGTTGATACTTGCCCGATGCCGAGGCGAGCGCCTCGCGAGTTTTCTGGTAGACGTCGTCTTTTCCCACATTCAGCTGCATCGCGAAATGGTCGAATGCCGAATCCTGCGAGTGGCCTTTGAGCACAGTTCCCGAATGATGGTGATTTCCGATCAGATGACCATGATTGTCTTCCGCTTTAATGAGGCGAGCCAGCTGCTCAGCACGCACTGGTGACAGAGCCTCTTCGCTCTCTTCGGCGACGACCCAAATCAGGTTGCGGTGATGCTTGAACGAACGCACGATCGTCTGGACAAATGCCGATTCAGCTTTTTCGACGTCGGCTGTTTTCCACGGGTCGCTGCTGTCGTCGTAGATAAAAAAGTAAATGAGCACTCCGTGGTCATCCAGAATCTGAAACCACGACTCCCACTGATCGAGCACAACTTGATTCACGCCTCGACTTGGGTCATT
>JAGQPC010000992.1 GCA_020426925.1 Planctomycetales bacterium
GAGCAATCGCGACAAGCGATCAGCGACGACGTTGAAAGGATTTATGCTGAGCTCCGGAAAAGAGCAAAGACTGCACACATTACGACTTCCGTGACAAGCTTTGCCGGGCAATGCACCGTTGAATTGTCGCCTACAATGGACCAGGACAAAATCGTGAAAGCGATTCGAGATATACCTACCAGTCACACGGGTCAGGAATCGTTCTGTACGGCGGTCGCTACGTCGATCGAAGAGTGCAGTCGTAGTTCTGGATTGCTTGTTTTGATCATGGTGACCGACGAAGCCGGCGACAGCGAAGACGAATCCGCAAACATGGCATGGGCATCCGAAGTAGCCAACAAGAAGGCTCGAATTTACGTCTTGGGACGCGAAGCACTGTTTGGGCGGGATGACCAACTGGTCACTATTCACGACCCAGCACCGGACGAAAACGAATTAGCTGTTGTTGATCGGGGGCCAGAGTCTTGCTATCCGGAGCAGCTACAGCATGGCCCATTTCAAAAACTTGATCATACGTACTCCAGTGGTTTCGCTCCGTATTGCCAAAGTTTTCTCGTCAAGCAAACCGGTGGTCGGTTCTTCATGATTCCCGACACGCTGGATAGCTTGACGAATCACACTGAAAGAAACTTTTACAACGAAGACCTTGTTGGCTACGCTCCCGAATTGATATGGAGCGACGAGTACGATAAACGAGTTGAGCAAAGTACGCTGCGAAGCACTGTTTTGACCATCGTTGAAGGGTTTGGCACCGGAGCAAATCCGAACGTCAACTACTTGCCGCTCGCGTTCGACCTGAAGGACCTCCAGGGTCAGATGAAAGACGCGATTCGGCGAGCCGATAAATGGACGAAGCGATTGGACAACGCTGAAACCGCGATTGATGCGGCCATCGTTGCACGAAAGGACGAGAAAAGTAATCGGTGGCTTGCCAATTTTGATTTATTGCGAGCACAACTAGCGATCGATCAGATCCGCGTGAGCGAATATCAGCGTGCAGTGCAGGAATTTCTGGCTGCCCCAATCATTCCGGCTGCCGTTGACCAATACGGACGGAACTTTAAAGGCTGGAGAATCATCTTCTTGAATTCTCGCGAACCAGCCAGTGTTTCCCAGGAAGACGTGAGTCGCGCACGACAGTTAGTTAACGCTGTTCTGAATGACCATGCCGGTACACCGTGGGCTTACTTGATCCGGCGAGAGTGGGAAACTGTAGGGCTTTCATGCCAAGTGGAGTCGTTGTACGAAGGGCAGTCAATTCAAGGCGGTCACAAACGAACAAGAAAACTGTAGGTCGCTGACCTAATCGGCATGCTCTTCCATTTCGCGTAGTTCTTCGAGCCACAGTCGGATGTCGTTGTCGTATTCGGATGCGAGATCGGTCAGGACCAGCTGCCGATGGAACGCCGCCGCGCCGCCGGTTACGTAGTCTGCGGCTTCGGCGCTCGGGAATCGTTTTACGGGATCAGGAGCAATCAGGCCTCGGCAGAAATTCATCAGAAGCTTGTTGACTGAAACTTCCTCAGGCAGAATTTCCTCCAGGATGTGAGGAAGTGCGCGTTTTGCTTCCAGCAATTCTGCGTAAGTACAATGCCCATCCAAGATGGGTTCGCCAGATAGCATTTCGATCAGCACGTAGCCGAGGCTTGCCAGATCGCTACGAGGCGTGCATTCCGCGCCTTCCAGCACTTCAGGTGCCGAATATCGAGGAGTGCATGATTGGTTTGCTGGCGGATCTTCAACTTCAAACGCCGAACCAATGTCAACGAGTTTCGCAATACCGGTGCATTTCAGCATCATGTTGGCAGGTTTGACGTCGCCGTGCACAATTCCTTCGCGGTGTAACGCTGCAAGACCTGCCAAACAATCACGAACAATGGCGACAGCGACACCCGGTTTGAATTTCGGCTGATGTGGGCCAGCCGTGATCACAACGCGATTCAGATATTCCCAGCGAGCCTGGCTGACACGATCCTCAACTCGTTCGACCAGACTATTGTTCAGCAGATACCGAAGATCAAATCCGTCAACTAATTCCATCACCATGATGCGGATTCGATTTCGGTCTGTAAAATTCTGTACATTTAGCAGATTGTCATGCTGGATCTGTGCGACTCGCGCTGCAATGTGCGCCATCCGCTTCATTGCTTCGTCGTATTCTGACGCAGTCTTGAATCGTGATGGAGAGAAAATTTTGACGGCAATCGGTAGCGTAAAGTCATCCGTGCCACGCCGCTCGCTCAGATAAACAACGCCCTGACCACCTTCACCGAGCAGACGTTTCAATCGTTGGTGCGTTGTCCAGCTGAAACGTTCGCCGCCAATGAACTTGTCGTATAGATCGACAAGCTCATTGGCGTAGCTCTCTCGTTGCGTGCCTCGGTGCGAAAGCGTAAGACTTAAATCGTAAAGCGTCGTGTTCATGATTGTTTTTCACAAA
>JAGQPC010000993.1 GCA_020426925.1 Planctomycetales bacterium
ACGTGTCTGTGACTTTGCTGACTTGCACGATCATCTCCATTGTCTCGGCGTCTTTCTTTTTGATGTCAGCCAAAACGGCACCTTGAAAGCCGCGAAACTCTTCAGGCAACACAGGGAAGTCATCCGGATCATATGGCCCGACTTTGCGGAGCATTTCACCAGGAAAAACGAGACCGTCCCCGTCGTGCTTGCACTCAAACTCCAGCGTTTCCCCTTTTCGCGCGACGACCAATACATCGAGGAACTTTCCGAAAACTCCATTCACCTCGACCGTCATACCGACAATACTCGAAGGATCTTCTGCTTTGCTGTTTCGCCACACTCGGGGCACTGCATCAACGCGAACAACAAACGATCCCTTTTCAACATCCTTCGCAGCCAAACGCCCCAACAGCATGCCATTGAATTCCCGCATTCCTTCGGGCAGTTCATCAGGCGTCGAACTAAGCTCGACCTCCGGTTGTACGTTGCTTGCCTTCTGTGGACCCTCATCAGCGGCGATCGGCAAGGTCAAGCTGGTGAGTACCAACATCGGTAGAATGAATTTCATATCGATTTCCTTCGGCGTTTGTCCAGTTGATAGCCCCGATCAAGTTTAGGCAAAACTCGCCAGAGCGTATTCTGACCTGAGACAGTATACCACTGACAGGCAAGAGTTTGGTGCGGCCAGGAGACACTGCACACGAGAATGCCACGTCACGCAAAACCGCGAAACAGGTTTAAATTCGGCGATAATAGGCAAGGAATCTCACCGTTCACGACCAGCGTGAACGCGACCAGACACACTTGCGGTGAATAGCCGCTGCAGTTTGCAGCACTTTGAAACTGCAGGCGATGATTCGATCGCAGTGCTTCGCAGTGCTTCGCAGTTGACCGCATCTGCCGGAATCAATTCGCAAATCGATTCTTTACTTGGCTGAGCCGTACGAACCACAGCCCAATCCAATTGCTGTGCGACACGCGAAGCCGAAATATACATCTACGAATAGCGTCTGTGCCATCCGGATCGGTTGGATTGATGTCTTCGACGCGACGATCGCGACCGAAGAAATCGTTGATGCGTCCACAGTCGCGAAGCAGATCGTTGTATGTGCGGAAGACAATCTCACCGCTCTCGAATTTTCGCCTCTTAGCTTCTGCGAACTCGTTGAGCAGCCTGTGTAGCGGCAATCCTTCTCTGTTGTCCTCACGGGGAATTCGGCCCGCCAGAATGTCACCCGCCTCCTCAGCCAAAGATCACGGGCTGCGTGCGAACGTCCCACTTCCCGAAGTAGTGAAACTTGCCTTTGATCTTCTTGCACCACTGACCGTGCGATGCGGGAACGGCGGAGAATCTGGCTAGGGCTTCTTGGGATTAGGCGGGGCGCTGGTAGGATTGGCACGTGCCCTGCTAGCGATCCTTCAAAAACAGTTAGCGTGGTTGGCCGGCAGATGCAGCAACATCTAGTCGGCTTTTTTTATGAACGGTCGTCGTAACGGGCGTCGTTCAGTTTTCAGCAAGATAGCCGTGTTTGCGCAAACCGCAAGTAGACCCGGTGACTTACCGGGTGAAAGAGAGAGGCGCCGGCCGGATTCGAACCGGCGATAGCGGATTTGCAATCCGCCGCCTTAGCCACTTGGCCACGGCGCCACTGTACGAAGACTAGGCAATTAATTCCGGTTGGTCAAGAGGATTGAACTGGCCACTGATCTTGGTGGGCAAACCCGACTAACCGTAAACGTCTCCACTGATGCTAATCATCGGACATCCATGAAAACATATTTAAGATCGTTGCTTTGATATTCGGTCTAAGCAGCCGAATTTGCAGATTACGAGCCGCCGAAGAGTCCGCGCAAGCACTCCGTCGCAGCTGCGCTCAACCGTCCTTCCAACTCAACTCCCGCCTATCGCTTGTCGGCGAGAACCCTTTACCGAGCAGCTCACCACAAACGGGGACTAGTTCCGAAGCTGTGTGTTCCAAAGCTCCATGACTTGAGCATTTTCCTGGACCCTCCGCCGCTCTTCTTGCGAACCCGTGTTTCGCGCCGATCAGCTAGCAATTCCGTCCGGCCAGCGTATACGACCAGGTAGTGCCGCGAGTCACAGTTTCAATCGGCCACGTGCTGTCACTCATCCTGCCGCAACGTGGAAACAAGGAAGGATCGCAATTTCAGAAAAACGATTCGGGATTCCCTAGCCGGCACAGGCAGCACTTTTGCGCTGATAGCACAGAATCACTAGGAATAGATTCGATGCAACACGCTAGGCCGAGCGGCAGGCTTGGATTCGGCTCAAGGATTTACCTGAAGGATTTCTTTTATGAACAAACTGTTCGAATTCATTCCCTGGATGAAAAGGCAATCAATCATGGACGAGCTCATTTGCCGCATCGCAAAACGAAGCCAGAACGCCGTTTGGCAACGAGTGGAACAGCACTGCATGACGATGTGTCCTGCGGAAGCTCGTGGATATATTCGTGTCCGGGCGGCAAGCGTCGTTAGTCGCGAAATGAATGTCGCGATGGTTAGCAAGCCTGAACTGAGTCGAGAACAATCTCAAATCTTCGAAGCAACACTCGATCGAGTGGTGCGATCCATCTTAGCGCATGTTCGAGCTCTCCATATTCAGCCCGTTCGTGCACGTGCTGCGTAGGTATCTCAACGTGCTGTCAGTTCCGATTTTTAATCAATGCCGTTTCGAAACTAAACGCTTTCGGAGCGGCATTGGCTAGATTCCGCGGCATCTGAAGCGGGACTTCTGGTTTTCGTTCTCAGCCGTGCGAGCCACATTTTGCTGCCAGCAGCCAGGGCTTAGAATGAACTTTGGAACACACACGGGAGCCCCCAATGATGAAGCTTGCGTTTAGCAGCAATGCGTACATGCATTTCTCTATTGAGGATACGATTCAAAAGATTTCGGAGCTTGGCTACTCGGGAATCGAGATTCTGGCTGACGTCCCGCACGCATGGCCAGCCGGTCTTCTCGACGAACGGAAACAGTCGATTCGCGATTGCCTGGAAAAACACAATCTACATGTATCCAATGTCAACGCGTTCATGATGAACGCCGTCGCCGACCCTCGCCAGCCATACTGGCATCCGGGATGGACCGACCCAGATCCACACTATCGAGCGATTCGCCGCGAGCACACGAAACGAGCTCTCCTGCTTGCAGCTGAAATTGGCGCACCCAACTTGACGACTGAGCCTGGTGGTTTCTTACTGGAAGGCCAAACGTGGGACGAAGGTGCTCGGATCTTCTATGAAGAACTGATGCCTTGCGTCGAAGTGGCGGAAGAACTAAATGTCAAACTACTGATTGAGCCTGAGCCAGAGCTTCTGATTGAAAAGTTTGATCAGTACCTCGAGTTCGTGTCGAGCATCGATTCGCCTGTGATTGGGCTCAACTTCGACATTGGCCATGCGTATTGCGTGAACGAAGATCCGCAAGATTGGGTCGAGAAAATGGCCGAGCACACGGTGCACTATCACTTCGAAGACATTGCAAGCACGCGCGTTCATCAGCATCTGATTCCCGGCCACGGCGCGATCGACTTCAAAGCGACGATCGACGCAATCAATGCCACCAACTACGACGGCTGGATTACAGTGGAGCTGTATCCGTACATCGACAATCCGGATGACGCCGCGCGTGAAGCGAAAGAGTTCCTGACGAATTTGCTTTAGCCAACCGCCGATGTTTTTTGCCTGTCCGACGGACTTCCTGTCCGCCGACGCACCGTACAAGTATCATCGAAGGGCTGGAAGTCCATCGTACGGACAACGAATTAGGGATCTTTAGCAAGCACGGTTTCGTAATAGAAGTCGGTGGTGCTGGGTGTCTTGCTGAGGCGTCCTGCCAATTTCTTGCGGATGATGCTGGGCCTGGCGAGTTCGATCTGATATCGTCGTATGACTCTGAGGCGACGTCGAATCTCGAAGCATCCATATATGCAGGTGAACGGTGCAGCCGACTGGGAGCACATCGGGGAAGCCCGATTGGAACAACTCGATCGTGGCGGAACTCCATCGGTTGGCACGCAACGCAATGGCGAGTGAGCGACGCGATCTCACTCTGCAGCCAACGGCGCTCGTTAACGAAGCGTTCCTGATTCTCTCTCGGCAGTACAATCTGGATCCAAATCGGCGATCTGAGTTTCTGGCAGCCGCCGCAATCACGATTCGGAGGATATTGGTCGACCAGCAGTCGCTCGCCGACGAGTGCGGCAGCGATGAAGACCTGCGAGCTAAAGTTCAGGGACTATTGTCTCAAGGTGAACGAGCTGATGACCCGCTCGAATCCAGCGTCCTGTCCGACCTGTCGTGTTCGAGGCATGCAACAACAACACGCTGATGAAAAACGCCGCTCGGCGCAACGGAGGTTGGGGCTTCTTCGTCGCCGATCTGATTTCCAGGATGAATGTTTTTGCCCGCAACCGCTGCTCAGGCAATGCACTCGGAGTTGCTAGCGCGCCTGGCGTTTGCTGATGGGCCATGCGATGGAATCGTGAGCTGACGCGGCCTGATCTTGGCGTCAGCTCAATGCCATTAATCGAACCTCGTTGAAGTTTCCAACAGGAGACCCATAGCACCTATGAGTGTATCACGCCCTTTCTGTTGCGTACCCACTTATGAGCTATTACCATTTCGTTGTTCTCGTGATTTCGAAGCTCGATAATGGAACAACGCCATGGCCAGCCAAAACGCGAATTCAAATTCTGCAACATCAAACACCACCGGAAAGGCGATTGTTGTTTGCTCAGATGGAACTTGGCAGAAGGGTGGCTCGGCGACACCGACGAATGTCTGGCGGACCTATTTGGCAGTCGATCCGAAAGATCAAGTTCGAGTCCACGACGATGGCGTTGGTAGCAGCGCGTTCAGAGTCTTGCGGATCGTTGGTGGAGCGTTCGGCTACGGGATCAGCAAAAACATCCAGGAACTGCTCGCGGCGATCGCGCGCGAATACGAGCCTGGCGACCGGATCTATCTGTTCGGTTTTAGTCGCGGAGCGTACACCGTCCGCGTTCTTGCAAACTTGCTATGCGTGCTTGGACTTCCCAACAAGACAGGCAATACCGCGGGCCAGATCGAAGCGATCGCTGGCAGGATTCTTGACGCGTACAAAGATGCCAATTCGATTCACCGGATTGGCAATGAAAAGACTCAAGACGACATGAAGGAACGCTACAACGATCAAGCAGAAAAGCTAGGCAGCGATCTTGTAAAGATTGCAGGAAAATTCGCGGTCCATTTCATTGGAGTTTGGGATACCGTTGGCGCACTGGGAATTCCGCTCGGTGCTGCTAACGTGCTTCCCAACTGGCTATTTCCGCTGCGGTTTCGGAACAACGAACCAAGCGAACGCATCAAGTTCATGTATCACGCTATGTGCCTGGATGACGATCGACACACGTTTCATCCCGAATTGTGGGAGTTACCAGATAACAAAAACCTTGATGATGAGCAAACATTGGAACAAGTTTGGTTCCCCGGAGCTCATGCCGATGTTGGTGGAGGATATCCAAAGGATCAGCTCGCTTTGGAGGCTTTGGGATGGATGCTGGAAAAAGCTCGCGGCGCTGGCCTAGCGTTGATCGACCCGATCGTTGACTCCTATGCGAGGCAAGCCTCTCGGCATGGCCAATTACATGAGGCTCGCAACGGGCTTTACAAGGCCTATCGATACTGGCCTCGTTCGGTGAAAAAACTCGATTCAGGGCG
The DNA here is from genome assembly GCA_020426925.1 of Planctomycetales bacterium. Lineage (GTDB taxonomy): Bacteria > Planctomycetota > Planctomycetia > Pirellulales > Pirellulaceae > JAGQPC01. The sequence continues at coordinate 5,704 of JAGQPC010000993.1, forward strand.
GCCAGCAAAAATCCACGCGAGTGCGTACGATCGAATTGTCAGGGAAACCGATGGATACGCCACAACCGCGATCGACTGCGATTTCAAAGTAGTCGACCACGGAGGTCGTGGCCCTGCTCCTACTCCCAGCTTGCCGAAACTGGATGAAGCAAAACGTCCGCGTTACGCCAACATATACATCTACTGGATGGGACTTGCGACAGTTGCAAGCGCTGTCGTGTTGATTCTGCTGCTCACTGTTGGGTGGCTTGAGGTTCCAACGAAACCGCGTCCTCTGTTTGATCCACTCGTCAACAGGTTGCAGGCATCGACCGGCGCGACACTGATAACGACCGGGCTCCACGCGTTCGGCAGCCTGGTTTACAGCGTCGAACACTTTACATGCACACTCGCTTCGTCGATCTTGCCGAAGTTTGTGAGCAATCTCGCGTTTAAAAAGTTGCTTAGTTTTCCTGGTACGTTGACTGTGTTTACGTTAACGCTGTTGATTTTGATACGAACTGGTGCGGCGAATGCGAGGCGCAGCCGCTACTTGGCGAGCAAAGCATGGAAAAAAGCCCTCTTCGGGCACAAGACGCAAGAAGAAGATCTAGGTCGGCTCCCTGGCATCCGCCTTCGCAGGTGGGCGTTCCCGGTAGCGGTTCTGGTCATTGGATTAGTCGCTGGAACTTTCGGATGGAGCGGCTATCACGCGTGGGAGCGAAGCGATGTCGCCCTTACCGCAACGCAAATGCTCGAACGAGGCGACAAACCAGTCGAGGTCGAATTCACAACGAAGAACCCGCAATTCGCAACCGGAGTCGCACTCGAAGAAGGCGGACAATACAAGGTCGAAGTCAACGTCAAAACGAAATGGAAAGACCTCGCTATCGTCGAGGACGAAAACGACGAAGAAATCAGTCCGAATGGATTTGCACCGCATTGGATGCATTATCTGACATGGGCATGCCGCCGAGACCGCAGTCAACAGATGTACGTTGCACTTGGATCGATTGGCGCCGACAGCAAGCCGTTTGTGATCGGCGAATACGCCGAGTTCACTGCCGACAGGTCCGGTCAACTTTACTTGTTCGTCAACGATGTTCCAGGCTTCTACGAAAACAACTGTGGCACGGCAACGGCTTCGATCGAGCGGTTG
>JAGQPC010000994.1 GCA_020426925.1 Planctomycetales bacterium
TCAGATCACGGGGAACTGCTGGCATGTCAACAGTCTCGGCATGACGATGGTCAAGATCCCTAACGGCTCTTTCACTCGCCACGACACGTTTCTTCTTGAGCAGGGACAAACCGCTCCCGTTCAGACGGTAACAATCTCACACGATTTCGTAATCAGCGATCGTGAAGTGTCGATAGAACAGTTCCACGAGTTCTATGGCGACCCCAATTGTAAACCCGAAGAAAAGCCGCACCATTGGGGTGGCCAATACGGTCATGAAGGACAAACCGTCGACCATCCAATACAAAGCGTAAGTTGGTTCGACTCGGTGGCGTTCTGCAATTGGCTTAGTCGCAAGGAAGGGTTGGCACAGTGTTATGAACAGCTCGGGTTGGAGAATTGGCGCCTGGTGCCAGCCGCGAACGGTTATCGATTGCCTACTGCGGCGGAATGGGAACTAGCGTGCCGCGCTGGAACAACAACAAAGTATCATTTTGGCAATGACACATCGCTTCTAAAAAAATACTCAGTCTACAATTCTTCAGCTCCAGAAAAACGCGGGAGCCGAATGCCAACTCGCTGCGGGCTGTTCGACATGACTGGCAACATCTACGAATGGTGTTACGACTGGTCGGGGCCCTACCGGTTGGAGACCCCAGTTCGGGATCCGATCGGGATCAAACAGCGCGTCGGGGACATCGATATGCGAGCCATGCGAGGCGGCATGTATTACGATCCAGCGAGGACAAGCGGTTCATCCTCGAGAAACCGGAGTGGCCCAGCGGGACGCTCTAATTATTCCGGTTTTCGTGTCGCAAGGTCGACTAGCGACTCGTAGTCCAACGCATCTTGGATTTCGGATAGGCCGTATAAGTAGGCGACGAAATCACGTAACCGGGTTGCCAGTGACAGATCCACCGCAGGTCGGATTTTCGCATCTTGTTGTCTGAGGCAGTGAAGTCGGCAGATTGCGAATGCGCCGCACGGCGAGCCAGGCGAAACACTCGGCTTCGAGCGACTCTGAACGCAATCCGGCGCCCTCAATCGGCCGGACGTCACCGAGCTCGCGCTGCAACATCGACACGATCGTGGGGTTGCGAGAACCGCCTCCCGTCACCCAAATCGCCTTCGGCGGTTGTGGAAGTTGTCGCACGACAGACGTGACACCTGTCACGGTAATTGCACACAGAGTCGCTGCTCCGTCTGCGGCATCTAAGTGCGTCACGTCAATCGCATCAAATTCGAATCGATCCGCTGATTTCGGAATCGGCTTGCGAAAAAAGGGAAGATCCAATGCGTCGCGAATAACGGCCTCATTGGGCGATCCCTGTTTCGAAAATGCTCCGTCACGATCAAACGGCACGTTGAACTGATGCTGCACCCACGTGTCCAACAAACCACAGCCAGGTCCAGTGTCGGCTGCCATGATCTCTTCACTTGGACCGATCCACGTGATATTCGCGACTCCGCCAATGTTCAAAATCGCCGTCGGCCTAGGCAGCGGCTTTGCCAACATGCGATGGAACAATGGAGCCAACGGAGCACCCTGACCACCCGCTGCGATGTCGCGCCGACGAAAATCATGCACCACAGGACATTGTGTCGATTCAGCGAGCAATGACGCGTCACCCAACTGCCACGTTAATCGCTGCTCTGCGTTGTGCCGGATGGTGTGACCGTGGAAGCCGATCAGTTGGACATCTTGAATCGAATGACCGGTCTGCTTTACTAGTTCAGAACACGCGGCGACATGAACTTCGGTCAAGCGTCGCTCAAGCTGCATTAACTCGATAACGGGGCAATCGAATTGAGCTGCGTTGATCAAATGATCGCGGAGGTCAGAATCATACGGAACGGTCAACGAACTCAAAAAGGAAAATTCAGTTTCGCCGTCTGTTTCGACAAGGGCCGCGTCGACACCATCGGCTGACGTGCCGCTCATGAGCCCAATCACTCGAATCGGAGCGAAGTCAGTCATAGTCGGTCCGATCGCTGCGAGCTATTGCACGCGATGAAAAAGGTGGCGATCCAAGCACTCGCAAATACGGACACAGATCCGATCACCGGCAGCCACGGCCACGCGACTTTAATTTCCCAGCCAGTATCTGCAAGCATGTCACCAAAAACGAAGCGGACCAACACAAGAACAACAAGCCCAAAGCATAGACCAACCATGGCAATCGTTTGGTTCGCTTGCTTCAAAAACGTACCGATTGCGAACAGTCCCAACAACAGTCCGCTCGAAAAACCGGCGATTGCCAGAGCGTTGGTTATTACTGAATCGTCGAATCGCTGTGCCCAAATCCCAATCGCAATTTGGACGACACCGAATGCAATGGTAAGCCAGCGAGTCGTTGTTACGGTACGTCGATCAGTCATCGATAGACGCGCTGGCATGACAAAATCGGTCAGCACCGCCGTCGCCGATGAATTCAGCGAACTCGAAAGCGTCGACATCG
>JAGQPC010000995.1 GCA_020426925.1 Planctomycetales bacterium
CGATGCTCGACTTCTTTGTCAAGAGTCCGTACCTGCTTGCTCGTCGCGCATTGCCACACATGAAAGAAAAGCAGTGGGGGCGAATCATTAACATCACGAGCGAAGTTTACCACCGAGCGGTTTCGCCGTTCAGCGCCTACGTGGCCGCGAAAGGTGGACAGATTGGATGGAGCCGCAGCATGGCTTCAGAACTTGCTCCGTGCGGTATTACCGTAAACACGGTCGCGCCAGGCTGGATCCCCGTCGAACGCCATGAAACAGATCCTCAGGAAATGAAAGACGAATACTTCGCGATGATCCCGATGGGACGCTGGGGTAAACCGGAAGACGTTGCTTATGCCGTTGTGTACTACGCCAGCGAAGAAGCGTCGTTCGTAACCGGCCAAACGATCTGTGTAAACGGTGGGATGACGCCCTGGTAATCGCGCACATCCAAGCTTGTCTATTCAGAAATTAGAAGACAAAAATGAAGTTTACTGAAACGCCATTGCCGGGTGCTTACGTTGTCGAGCTAGAACCGTTTCACGACGACCGAGGCTTTTTCGCGCGTGGTTGGTGCCAAAACGAGTTCGAGGCGGCCGGCCTGAAATCCACGATCCGCCAAGCGAACATTTCGTCAAACAAGCTCGCGGGAACAATGCGAGGCATGCACTATCAAGCCCCGCCTCACGGAGAAACGAAGCTGGTCCGTTGCGTGCGAGGTGCGTTGTACGATGTCATCATCGATGTGCGTGAGGGTTCCAAAACGTTTGGCCAGTGGTTCGGAATTGAACTCACTGCCGAAAACGACAAAATGCTGTACATACCAGAGCAGTTTGCTCATGGATTTATCACGCTGGTTGACAACACAGAAGTGACATATCTAGTCACCGAGTTTTACACGCCGGGAAGCGAACGCGGCATTCGGTACGATGATCCGGCATTCAACATCGAATGGCCGCTAGAGGTTCGTGTGATTTCGGATAAAGACAAATCTTGGGACGATTTCACCCGCTAAATATTCAAGTTCTACACAGCGGTAAACAGCAAGTTAGGAAACATCATGATAATCGTCGACAACGCGTTGAAAAAACGACAGGCTGAAGGCAAACCGATCCGCGTTGGCATGGTTGGCGCTGGTTTTATGGCTCGTGGCATCGCGATGCAAATCTGCCAGGTCGCGCCAGGAATGGAGCTTTGCGCCGTTTCGAATCGCAACGTCGACGGCGCGACGAAACTCTATGAACAAGCCGGCGTCGAAAACTCAAAACACGTTGAGTCTGCAAATGAAATTGACGATGCGATCAAATCAAATCAGCCATGCGTTACTGACAATGGTCTGGCCATTTGCCAAGCCGAATCGATTGACGTTGTTTTAGAAGTTACGGGGGCTGTCGAATTCGGTGCGCAGATTGCAATGGAGGCCATCAAGAATGGCAAGCACGTTTGCGTCATGAACGCAGAGCTAGACGGCACGTTGGGCCCGATTCTCAAGCATCATGCAGACAAACAGGGAGTGATCTTCACGGACACCGATGGGGACCAACCCGGCGTCACGATGAATCTATATCGATTCGTGAAAGGTATTGGTGTTCGCCCAGTTATGTGCGGAAACATTAAGGGGCTTCACGATCCTTATCGGAACCCGACCACGCAAGTTGAGTTCGCGAGGATCTGGAAGCAGAAACCGCACATGGTTGCATCTTTCGCCGACGGTTCAAAGATCTCGTTCGAACAGGCAATTGTCGCCAATGGAACCGGGATGCGTGTTGCCAAGCGAGGAATGCATGGACCGGAGGCACACGGCGTTCCAATTGAAGAAATCGCCAAAAAGTTTCCGCTGGAGGATATGCTCAATGGTCCCGGAATCGTCGATTACGTCGTCGGAGCGGTGCCCGGTCCAGGAGTGTTTGTGCTTGGAATGCACGACGATCCAATTCAGCAGCACTACTTGCACTTATACAAGTTGGGTGAGGGGCCGCTCTATTGTTTCTATACGCCGTACCATCTTTGTCATTTCGAAGTTCCGAATACTATCGCGCGTGCCGCCCTATTTCACGATGCCGCACTTGCACCGCTCGGAGGCCCATGCGTCGACGTCGTTGCTGCTGCAAAAATCGACTTGAAAGCTGGCGAAACCATTGATGGCATCGGCTACTACATGACTTATGGCCTTGCCGAGAATTCAGATGTGACGCTGCGAGAAAACCTGCTACCGATTGGGCTGGCAGAAGGTTGCAAGATCAAACGCGATGTTGCCAAAGATGCAGTGCTGACTTACGACGACATTGAACTACCGCCGGGCCGATTGTGCGACCAGCTTCGACGCGAACAGCAGGAAGTGTTCGCACAAGGCTAGGTATTTGTTAATCCCGAGGGTATGTGGCCGTGCTTCCTGGTCGCCACGGTGCAGTGCGACGGATGTTTGGTTGCGATGTGTAAGCAGAACTTTCCGTCGCCGTGTCGTCGCTGATCGAATCCGCTGTGGTTGTACGGTCGGACGGCATGCGTCGGTCTGCGACGTATCCGTAAGCTTCTGTTGCTTTTTCTGCCACGGCCCCATACGCACCCTTCGCAGTTTCGGCGATCGAGTTTCGTGCAGTTCCGAACGATTGGCTGGCTCGGTTCGTCAGATTCGTTGCCGCGCTATGAATTGTTTTCTGTCCCTTCGCCAGTGCGCCGACTCCTCGATCAACGAAATTGCCAGCTTCATGCGTTGCAGCGCCATAGCGGTCGGCCATCTCTTCGGCAGCGTTCACGCCCGCGTCCTGGACTGCTTCGTAAGTGTCAGTCGCTGTCTCAGTATACTGATCGTATGCGTCTTGTGCTTGGTCAGCGTAGGGTTGTACCGCGTTGGTCGCTGTATCAACAGCTGACGTTGCGTAATCCTGTGCGGCGTCGACCGCTACATCTCCATAGCTGTCGACAGTGTCACGCATGCGATCGGAGTATTCACCGATGGTGTCTCGCGCTGTGTCCGCATATGAGTCAACAGTGTCTTGAATCGGGTTTGAATACTGGTCGCCCGCGGTCGCGGTGTCCTGATATTCGGTTTGAGTTCCCGTGTCAGAGTATTGAGCGTACTTGTCCGTGTAGTCGTCTTGGTACGCCGTGCTTGCAGGATTGGCCGCGTAACTTTCGACAGCGTCTTGCGCTGAGTCGGCGTAGTTGCTTGCGGTGTTGGCGTAGCTGTTTGCGTGATCCGCGTAGCTATCGACTGCATTACGGCTTTCAGCGTAACGATCGCCGGCGTAGTCCGTGGCTGCGTCCGCGTAGTCCGAAGCACGACCGGCCACTGAATCGCTCGTAGAGTTTAGATCATCGCGATAGCTATCGACCGTCGATTTGTATTCGTCGGCAAGCCGGTTTGCTTCCGCTTCGTATTTCTGAACACTGTCAGATGCGTATCGATCGACCTGGCTCTGTGTGTTCGACACTGTTTCGTCGTACTTGCCGGTTGCGTATTTTTTTGCGCTTTTGGCCACGTCATAGGGAGAAGGCAAACCCGTGTCGGCGTAGCTCTTTTCAGTAGCGTCATCGTCGCTGGCCGCGGAAGTGATGCTCTTCGGCTTCACTGTTTCGGATGGCGGAGTTAAATCCGTGTCGTCATCGGCGTACTCTTCGAAGTCGAGTTCGTCAGACGGAGCCACCCAGCTAAGTCCCGGTAGGCCAGACAATGATTGGCGCGTGGCATGGCAACCGGTTCCCAGCACAGCCACCGACAGAGCCAGCGGTAAGAACTTAATCGTTGGACGCAACGTGAATCGCATACCAATTACTTCCTTGTATTGAGTTCAATTGCCGAATGCTCCAAGGGAATACGGCGCCGAAGTTAAATCGGCCATTCAATCGTTGTGACCGTAGTAAATTCCCAAATAAAGTGCGCAGCTGACCGCATTGATCGCTGCACATTGGCGGCGGGATACTAGGTCAACGTGCTCGAGCCGTCAATTGAAAACGGAGCGTAAAACTGGAATACGCTAGCGGTACATTGCATCGCATGCACGTACATTGTCGGCACATACAGTGAAATGCTGCCGGACTGCGACTGCACAAGAAAAAGCCAACCCCGAAACGGTTGGCTTTCTGAACTTTTGGATTTTGGAAGAAACTACTTGGCTGCTGCGTAGCGGCCTGCAACTTCGTCCCAATTGATGATGTTGAAAAATGCAGCGACGTAGTCTGGACGTCGATTTTGGTAGTTCAAGTAGTAAGCGTGCTCCCAGACATCGATTCCTAAAATAGGAGTACGACCTTCCATCAGTGGGCTGTCTTGATTCGGAGTGCTCTCAACAACGAGCTTGCCATTACCGACGCTTAGCCAGGCCCAACCACTTCCAAAGCGGGTAGCGGCAGCGCCGGAGAAGTCTTCTTTGAATTTGTCGAAGCCACCCAAGTCTGCGTCGATCGCGGCCGCCAAGTCGCCCGATGGAGCACCACTGCTCGGCGACAGCACTGTCCAGAACAGCGAGTGATTTGCGTGTCCGCCGCCATTGTTGCGAACGACGCCTCGAATGGCATCGGGCACGGCGTTCAGATCGGAAACCAATTCTTCAATCGATTTCGACTCAAGGTCGGTACCCTTGATCGCGTCGTTGACCTTGTTGATATAGGCCTGGTGATGCTTCGTGTGATGGATTTCCA
>JAGQPC010000996.1 GCA_020426925.1 Planctomycetales bacterium
TCGACTGGTAGATTCACGGACGAAGACGGGTTCCCGATCGCGTTGCGCAATCGCTCTGTGCTGTCGGTGGTTTCTACAAAATCTACAGTCTGAATGCCCCTTGATTTGGCTAGGGCACTAAATCGCGTTAGATCGGCGCTTCGAACAGGCGGCAGTCCATCGCATTCTTCGATTGCACGACACATTGCCCAAACATGGCACAACTTTCCTTCAGCCAAACGCAGGCCTATAGACTCTTGCAGTTTCTCGGTAAACAAAATTGGCGAAATTCTCCATTCGGCCGGCTGGACTGTCCCGTCAATAGAATGTGTATAAAAGTCGCAATAGGTGGCAAAGCTTGAATACGTCGCGGGCAATTCAGAAATCAGATCGTCTAACTCCGCGATCGAGCTGGATGGCGGAAGGCATTGATCGTGACTCGTTACTCTCTCTGGTTCAGGGTCAATCGAATCCCCACGAAAATCGGACTCGCATTCGACAACATCTTCTTCAGAGTTTGCATCAATTCGCGAATCATTTCGGTCTTCTGAGTTTAATAATAAACTGGCCCCTTCGGAATCAAGAATTGAGGATGCGTCTGGCAGCTCCGGACTGAGCGATTTTGCCAGCTCTCGGCGAAGTTCCTCACGTCGTTTCACACTGGAAATTTCAACAGGCGATTTAAGTCCGATTCTCTTCAAACCATCCTTTGGTTCTTGTTCTAATTCAACGCTGTTCTCGGTTGGCTCGGTGATCGAGGGAGTGACGGGTTCTAGAATCGTGTGCTTGGGAACGATATCTGTTTTGTCTTCTGTCTGGATCGCGAGGTTAACGTCCGTTACCTCAGTTGCATCGACATTTGCAAAAGTGAAGCGTCCTCGAATCACAGCTCTTTCGACTTGCCGGCCGAACTCATTCTCAATTAAATCAGCCATCTGGTCAGCTTCGTCGTCGCTGATTTCGTTCTTATCCTCAATCAAACGCACGAGCGCTGACAGAACATGCCTTCCTTTGAGTAGCTCAGTAATCCGAGACTCAAATGCATCGTCCTCATCATCCGCGAGCCAATGTCTCGTTTCATCAATCAAAGCATTAAGTTGCTGACTAAATTTGCCACCTATCTCGGCGTCGGAACGAATAAGCGACGCCTTTTCCAGAAGATTGAGTGCAACTTCAACCTTTTGCTCACGATCGAATTGATGCTCGAAGCCGTCAAGCAGTTCCTCAACCTGGTCTAGGTTCTGCACCGCTGCGAAGTCCGTTTCCACAGAACCTTGGACTAAGAGTCGGTGAACGCTCTCCACCAGTTCATTGAATCTGAATGAACATGCAGCGCACTGTTCAAGCAAACGCTCGTTTGGAGGTGTTCCGCAGTTCCGAAGATCGTCCGCTCCGATTACAAGCGACTCGGCAAGTTCCGCCATGGTGACGCGAATCTGCTGCAACTCCTTACGTATTTCCTTCAGCGTTTGCTGGTTATTATTCATGAGTATCGGTTACCTAGGCTCTGTACCGTAAACGAGGTTGACCAGTCTAGAAGATGTGAATTCCAGCAAATTAAGGCTGAGATAGTGTGCTTGGGAAAAACTGCGATTCAATTTACACTAATGACGTACAATGGCATCGAGGATCCAAGCTGCGTGAGGTGCGAATTGATACTTCGAATTGCGACAATTTGGTCCGTGGCGCTCTTGGAGAAATCGAAACGGCAGGATCCGCTGGCTCGGGCAAAGCCCATTCCTTGGTCGAGCTGGATGCTAACCGTTTGCTGATTGGACCAGGTGAGCCGCATTTCCCGCGCATGCGGCAGGTCCACATGACGTTGGACAACGCTGAGTTCGAGATCAAAGCCTTCCGAGAACAATCCTTGCAAAACACTTTTTTGAATACGGGCATCTTCCCAATTGTGATCAAAATATTGGCTAATGCGTTGATTCTCGGCTGCACCCGTTTTAAGTCGAAATCGAATCCCCTTATCCCAAAAGGGTTTCATGATTTCATAAAGCAACTTGGCTGGAAGCGGCGCTTTCAGATATCGATCACAGTATTCAATTTGCACTGGCGATGTAGCCAACGCACTATTGAGTTTAGATGAAGTTTCTCGGAGTGTTTTCCAAAAGCGATCTGACAATTTAGCCATCGAGCCATTCCATTCACCTTTAACGATGTGGAATTCGCATTGGTTCGGTCGCTGTTGCTGCAGGACTGGAAGCTCGATTCGTTCTCCCGCGATGGGGTTGGGCGTCGGAATGGTTCCACGAATTGCAGGTGCGTCACCGCCACTCAGTCCCCAGGCTTCCGAAATGGGCAAGTCATCGAAATCCCCTATGGCCCACTCAATTGACTTATCGTGATAAGTAAGCTTCGCGGCCAGTTTCCCATTGCCACGAACCAGGGCTGGTTCGGGAACAGCCATGATGTCGATGCCAAGTCCATCGCACCTAGAGACAAGCTGATGCTTGTCCTGCCATTGAAGTAAGCCGGCAGTGCTTGCTGGAAGCAAGACGGCAACATTGATTTGACGACCTGAAACAGCAATCGCAGCTAAGTGCCGCCAAAGATCCCAATGGTCAATCGCCCAGTCGTTTCCGCTGCCAGCAGCAACGATTTCAATTTTCTCCAGTCCTGGGGAGGAAAGTCGTCGAAGAACTGCCTCTGTAACACTCTGGCTTTCGCATCGCGATGCGTCCCCGAAATACTGGAACTGTATGGGGACCTGGAAAAAGGAGGCATAGTTGTCTCCGAACCAAGCCTCCGCACCACTTCGATCTAATTTGTCTGCGTACCGCTGCGTATCAAAGTCCAATAGACAGGCATGGCAAGCGTTAACGCAACTGCAGTTGAGAAGTGTTCGAGCATCGGCGATAAGTTCGGCCAGCATGTTACCGACGTCTGCCACGTATCCAGCGCCTCCGCCCGCC
>JAGQPC010000997.1 GCA_020426925.1 Planctomycetales bacterium
TTGTCGTGATGCGCCATGTGCATCCAGTAGCGGTAGTACGTCGCCGTTGGCCAATCTGATGGCGTGTTTCCTTTTAGGTTGCTCACGAAACTTCGCCCTTGGAAATCGTTCGGCATTTCTTGGACGCCAGCAAGATCCAAAATGGTCGGAGCGAAATCTACATTGTTCACGATGTCGTCAAGCGTGCTGTTCGTCGGCAGCTCTTTCGGGTAGCGAACGATGAACGGCATCCGCAGTGACTCTTCGTACATCCAGCGTTTGTCGATGTAATCGTGTTCGCCAAGCATAAAGCCCTGGTCAGCCGTGTAGATAATGATTGTATTTTCAAGTTGGCCCGCGGTTTCCAAGTGCTTTAACAGACGGCCGATATTGTCGTCGACTCCTTTCACACAGCGGAGAAACTTCTTGAGATAACGCTGATACGAATCACTCGTATAGGCATTACCAGCCTTCGCTTGATCCACAAACATGTGATGGCCCATGTTGCGTCGCGAGTTCCGCTTCGAAACCGAAGTACCGTATTGCAGCTTGCCAATCGGCCCGTGATTTTCGCGGTTCCGCAGACTTTCTGGTTCCGGAATGTCGATGTCTTCGTAGAGCCAATCGTAGCGTTCCGCATTTTCAAAGTTGTCGTGAGGCGCTTTGAAGTGATGCATCAAGAAGAACGGCTTTTCTGAGTTGCGCTCGCGCAGCCACTGGAGCGAGATGTCTGTGATCGCATCGGATGAGTGGACGGAATCGTACTTCGCGACCCGAAACGTATTCTGAGGCCAAGGCTTTAGGCCGCGAACGCGAAAAATAGGATTGAAGTAAGAACCCTGACCTGGCAGCACGGTGTAAAAATCGAACGCAGCCGGCTCATGCTTAAGATGCCACTTTCCGATGATCGCAGTTTCGTATCCGTGTTCTCGTATCCAGTGGGCGAGTGTTTGACGTATGGGCTCGATACCATAGTTCAGCGTCCGACAGCCGTTTTTGTGGCTGTACTGTCCTGTGATAATGGTGGCTCGACTGGGAACGCAAATCGAGTTTGTGCAAAAGCAGTTTTCGAGTCTCACACCTTCTCGAGCCAACCGATCAATGTTTGGCGTAGGATTCAGCGCCGCAAGCCGGCCACCGTATGCTCCAATGGCATGTGCGGCGTGATCATCCGACATGATGAACAGAATGTTGGGCCGGTTTTCGCTCGCGTCCAAAATGCCTGTGAAACACAGAGCAAACAAAGAAGCAATCGGGAACTTCATCTGAAAAATCCAAGGAGGTACCTTCGCAATCGGCGTTCCCGCCGAACAGCAATGGCAACAGTCTGCCTAGAATTTGATCTGCCATTGATACGCAGATTCTAACGCCGATCCGACCGACATAGTTATCTGTCGGAAACTGACGGGTTTTGACAAAACATCAAAAGCGTCAGACGCTTGTTTTCGGATTTCTTCGTCCAGATTGGCCGAGATCAGAATGCAGGGGATTTCACGACGAATCAGTTTAATGCGATCAATCGCTTCCAGCCCGGTCAGTTTTGGCATGTGCATATCCATCAGCACCAGATGAATGTCCCGCTGCTGGAAGATCTCAACCGCTTCTTCGCCATCCTGAGCCAAGTGCGTATTAAACCCACGAGGTGCGAAGACACCCTGCAAAGTTTCGCGAAAATCACGATTGTCGTCGGCGATCAGCAGCGAAGGGGCAACCAACTGTTCGGCCTCCAAAGTCTAAAAGTGCGTCCTTTGTTTCGCAGGTGCAAGCGGGCCTGTAGGAAATTGTAGTCTAGCTATCCAAACTCAGGCCAGCCTTGTTCCTGCATTCGATGTCCGCAAACATTGCGCGAAAGTGTCTAATTCGCCGGAAAAACTGAAAAACAACCTCGCACCACCCCTCCACAGAGCTGGTACAAACGTGAATTCTAATTCTCCTCGGACCACGGAAACTTGGGAAAAACTTGCATATCCCGCTTTTTTGAGCACTTTTGCGCCGAAAAATCTTTGGCAACTGCACTTCTAGCCTTTCGCCCGAAGTCCGAAAACTAGCCTTTTGTCGGCATTTAGGCCCTGCCGCACGGTAGCTCGCAGCAATTGACTAGCGAATATGGACACTAACAATTCCGCTGTTGCTCGCGAGCACGAACGAAACGAGAATTCCTAGGGGAAGAATTTCGGAGGTTAATCATGACCGACACAAAAAAGCCGCTTACAAAGACCGAAGTTACATCGACTCTGGCCGAGCGCACTGGACTAACGAAACAACAGGTCAATGACTTCTTTGAACAGTTTGCCAAGTTGATTGGCGAGAACCTGTCAGAATCCGGTCCTGGGGTGCTCAACATCTCCGGCTTGATGAAGTTCAAAGTGACTCGAAAGGAGGCAGTGCCAGAACGCCAAGGCCCGCATCCGTTTACTGGTGAAATGACCACGTTCGCTGCGAAACCAGCTCGCAACGTCGTCAAGGTAACGGCGCTGAAAAAACTAAAAGATATTGTCGGGCCGCCGGCGTAACGATTTGGCCGGCCAGTAATCATCGCACTTCCGCCGTTTGCCAACTGTGAATAGTTCGGTAGCTTTGATGTGGTATGGCTGGAGGTGCGCCGAACGGAGCGCTTTTGTACCGCGAGTCTGCGCGCTGCGGGACTCCAAGACTCTGCCGGGTTGTCTTAAAGTTCCCGGTTTTTATACTCTTCAGTGAACGCGTAACCTGGCGTTTCCTTTAAGTATTTTGGAATGCTGGTTTTGCCGATTTCTGCGTCATCACACGCGGATTTTTGTCGGGTCCTCCGTTCTTCTCGCAAACTCTTCGAGCTTTGAGGAAAAAGAGTGAATACGTCCGAATCGTTCATGGGACGACACGAGTTTTTAATTCGCCGTCTTCATTCACTCAGTGGTCTGGTTCCAGTTGGCGCGTACATGGTTGTGCATTTGACAACCAACGCGAGCGTGCTCAACTCCAGTGGAATGTTTCAGGCGTTGGTCCACCGGATCCATAGCCTTGGATTCATCTTGCCGGTAGTTGAATGGGGATTTATTTTTCTGCCGATCCTGTTTCACGCGATTTTCGGATTCGTGATCATTAGGGGCGGCTCGCCAAATCACAGCACCTACTCAACCGGCAGCAACTTGCGATACACGCTGCAGCGAGCGAGCGGTGTATTGGCGTTCTTTTTCATCATGTGGCACGTCTTCCATATGCACGGCTGGTTTCATTTCGAACCATGGCTGGAAATGGCACACGGCATGAACGGAGCTCAATTCAAGCCCTTCAATGCGGCCTCGTCGCTTAATCGAGCGATGGCCGGCACCTTCATTCCCGCCTTGTATTTCATTGGCCTTGGGTCGTGCGTATTCCATCTCGCAAACGGCATTTGGACAATGGGAATCACGTGGGGCGTTTGGACATCGCCCAAAGCGCAAGCAAGAGCCAGCTGGATATGCCTGGTCTTCGGAATCGGGTTGATGGGCGTCGGCATGAGCGCACTTGCTGGTGCCAAAAGCGTCGATCTGAAAGAAGCGTTAGAAGTGGAGCAGCGAGCAGTCGATATCCGCCTAGAAACCGGAGAAATCACTGAGCACGCGGTTGAAGAAAAATCGTATTCCGAAACAGAACGGGCCGAAGTCCTGGAAGCCGCCGCAAAGCAAGACTCAGACCAGGAATCGACTGAAGCCGAAACAGCTGCCGCAGCCAGCGAGTAGGCAACGCTTCAATCCGGCCAATGTCTATCGCAGCGAAATTCCAAAATCCATCCAAACACAATATTGAGAATAACGACTGATGGCTGAACAACGCGTAATGATAATCGGTGGCGGATTAGCGGGTTTGGCAGCAGCAATGAAGCTCGCCGAACTCGAGATCAACGTCGACCTCATCAGCCTGACACCTGTGAAGCGATCACACAGCGTTTGTGCTCAAGGAGGCATCAACAGCTGCAACGATCAAACTCGCCAGCTCGGCGATTCCGAATGGAAGCACTTTGACGACACGATCTACGGCGGCGATTTTCTGCAACATCAGCCGCCTGTAAAAGAGATGGCCGATTGGGCGCCGAAAGTAATCGACCTGATGGACCGATTGGGCGTCACTTTCAACCGCACTGGAGAAGGCTTTCTGGACCGTCGTCGCTTCGGCGGAACTCTTTACAAGCGAACCGCTTTTGCCGGCGCTACTACCGGCCAGCAATTGCTCTACGCATTAGACGAACAAGTTCGACGCTGGGAAGCAGAAGGACGAATTCGAAAATTCGAATTCTGGGATTTCCTGCGGCCGATTCTGGACGAGAACGGCGTTTGTCGTGGTTGCGTAGCGCAAGATTTGGTCACCATGGAAATCCGATCGTTCCCCGCTGACGCTGTTGTGCTCGCAACCGGTGGGTGCGGACTTGTCTACGGCCGGTCAACGATG
>JAGQPC010000998.1 GCA_020426925.1 Planctomycetales bacterium
CCGTGGCCGGCATGTGTGGCATGGCGAGCGAATCGGAGCGGAGTTTCCAACGGACAGTCATCGACTGCGCGTCGGCCGAAAACCGCACGCACATGCCTGCAGCATGCTGAGCAAGAGACCAAACGGGATCGCGAACGACGCCTTTCGCTCGCGCTGGCAAGCGATCGTAGAAAGATTCGGTGTCATTGAACGCTCGCCCTTCGACTCCGATATCGCGAGCATCGTGCCAACTGATTTCGTGATCGCCGATTTTCGTGGTGGCTGTCGGAAATACTTTGCCGATTTCGCGATGGCGGTTTGCGAGTCGCTTTGGCATTTCGACGTCTCGCCACGCCAAGAATTCCGCCTCCGCGGTGCCGCGTGCTGCTTCGTTCCGCTCCCGTTTTGCTGGGATGGAAATGTCGGCGAACGTCACGCCCTCTTGTCTGCGATCTGTTGCTACGATCTTGCCATCGCTTACGATTAGTGACACGCCGACGTTCGCTTCGATGACTGGCAAGTTATTTTCGACACTACGAGCAAGCACAGCATCGTCTTGGCTCTTGCTGTTCGAGCCGAACGCCGGGATCACAAGAAATTGAGCACCATCGAGTGCCGGAATCTTGGCTAACAGAGGGTTCCAGCGATCGTTGCAAATCATCACTCCACATCGACCATAGGGAGTGTCGAATGCGCGGCTTGTTTTGCCCAATCGATTGAACCACCACGAATTGTCGTAGCCTTCGTGAAATTGCATTTTGTGGTATTTTCCGCAGATCTC
The DNA here is from genome assembly GCA_020426925.1 of Planctomycetales bacterium. Taxonomy (GTDB): domain Bacteria; phylum Planctomycetota; class Planctomycetia; order Pirellulales; family Pirellulaceae; genus JAGQPC01. Next base: position 761 of record JAGQPC010000998.1, read on the forward strand.
GCCACGATAGTCGATGAACACTGCGCAATTGAAAACGTCACGTGCGACTTTCTCGGCGAAGCCAAAAACAAGACACATGTCTAGTTCGCGAGCCAGATCCTGAAAGTGCTGAATCGTCGTAGAGTCAATCTCCAACGCAACGTCGCTCATGCGGCTCGTGTCGTAGTCGTGCGCAATGATCTCGTTGACGACGTAACCGTCCAAGGCACCTTCGGGTGCGACGGCTATCTGTGCGCCGCCTTCCGCCGAACGGCGAAACCACTTTTCAAGTGTGTGCGTATTCGATGTTAAGTCCAACTTCACCGGACGAAAAGATATCGATGCAACCCTAACTTTTTGTGATTCGGCAGCGCACGCAGTTGAAACGATGCAAACAGCAAGCAGTACCGAGCAGAGTGTCCGAAATTGAAAGCGAAACATCGTTCCTGATTCCTCGTTTACTCAGTCTCGAAGCGAACGCAACTCCGCGCCGCGTCGCAGATCGCACGCACACGCGATTCGCTTGTTCGACGACCGGCGTAGCCAGACACGCTGGACATTGGCACGTTTTCTCGACGGAAACTATCATCGGCCGGAGCATCAACGCCGGCACTGAAGTGAATCTGGTTGGTGTCGACAGAGTTCAGGATGTCCTGCACATTCGATTCCGAGACGCCTGATCCGGGCATGATCGCGATTCGATCGCCTGCTTGTACTGCCAATTGCTTCAGCAACGGCAAGCCGGCTTCGGCAGTAGGCTCTTGACCGGATGTGAGGATTCGCTCAACTCCGATTTGCGCCAAAATCTCCAAGGCTTCGGAAGCGTCGCGAGCCCAATCGAACCCTCGATGAAACGTCACGCTAAGCGGCCGAGCCAGATCGCACAGACGCCGCGTTGAATCAATGTCAATCTGACCGTCTTCCTTCAGCAAACCAAAAACGACTCCGGCAACACCCTCGTCCTTCAGAAACGAAATCTCAGTTTCCATCATCGCGACCTCATCGGCCGAATAACAAAAACTGCCGGCGCGAGGACGAACCATCACCATCACGGGCAACGAGGTCGCGCTGACGACGCCACGCAGAAGACCGACGCTGGGGCTAATTCCGCCCAGCGCCAATTCACCACAAAGTTCGATACGGTCGGCGCCGCCTCGCTCAGCCGCTTTCGCTCCATCAACCGATTCGACGCAGACTTCGCAGATCAGGCGTTGTGAATCGCTCATTCGACGATACGTTCCGCGATCAATTCGAACAGTCCTTGCGATGATTCGAACGAGATCGCATCTTCTGCTCCCGAAAGTTTATAGATCGAAGACACAATCGACTTTGCATCTGCAGTTTCACCAAATACAACCATTTTCGCTGGAGCGCAGATGGCGAGAATTCCCGGAAGGTCGTCGTACTTCGCGGCCGCCGGCACAAAGTTCGGATCGTGGATTCGGTCCACTGACGCAAAACGAAATCCGTCAGAATGGATGATCGTGTCGTCGACAAGATCGCCACAAGCGGTCCGAGCGGCCGCAACAATTGGCCCAGCCGATCCAAGTCCCAGGAGCGTGATCTTCGAGGGATTGCGTTCATGATTGGCGACGAAGGCCACAGTCGTCAGCACGTCGTGGACTCGACGCACGAACAACGTGTCGTTGTATCCGAAAGAGTAGGCCGCTGCTTCACGCGTGTTTCCAACTCGTCGCGTTTTGGTGATCGGTTCGCCATCCTTCAAGAATTCGCCTTGCATAAACAGATCGGCGACCAATATCGCGACGCCCTTTTTTAGCAGTCGCTTGACCGACTCGTGCAAGTCGCCGTTTGAATCGTAGAGTGCCGCTTTACCATTTGGGTTGAAGCCAACCACTACTTTGCCATTTTCCCAATCGTTCGGCATCAGCGAAACGGTTGGCACAAATTCATCGCCGTCCGATGTTGGATGATGAATCAATCCGGTGATTTCGATGTAGTTGTCGTGCTGGTGTTTGCCAATCGAAGTCAGTTCCAGTTTGCCGATATCTGATGCTTTGCGGTGGATCAGCGTTTCGAGAGCTCCACCTACAAGCTTTTTGTACGATGAAACATCGGCCCGAGCGTCAGCCACTTGCTTTTCCGCGTCGGCCGTCCACCACTTCAATAAGTTCCTTTCTGCTTCAGCAGTGGCGGGCGGTTTCGGATGATCGTCGTCCCAAACAGACAGCTCGTTTCGAGTCAATCGTTTGTACGCTTCTTCGACGATCGGTTCTTTATGACCAAGCTGCAGGTGCTTGTTCATCCACACGTACATGTTCGCGCGGCTGACGTAGTTATAGTTGTGACCGAAATGCAAAAGCGGAACGTGGTGAACGTTGTCGCTGGCTCCCATCATCTTGAAATGCTGTTGCAGTTGTGGAAATCCTTTTGTTGGCATCTCGACAGTCCAGTCGTTGGCCGAGATCACGCAAAGTGGCTTAGGAGCAAACAACGCCGCGAACGTGACATTGCCCGAATCACCGACTCGTAGCAGAGTACAATTCTCGCATGTGCAACCGCCTTGCATTGCTGTCGAAACCATAACTGCTGGCACCGACACAGCTACGCGAGGGTCGATGGCGCTCAACAGGAATGTTTGTGTTCCACCTCCACTGGCACCTGTAACCGCAATGCGTTTCGAATCGACGTCCGGCAACGTCTCGATCCAGTCTAGCGCGCGAATTGAATTGTAGGTTTGCATCCCCATCACGCTTTGTGCCCGAGATTCCGCCTGCGGGCTGAACAATCCCCAGTTGGATTTCGAGTTCATTTCGGGGCGTTGTTTTGCAAAACGATGAGCGAGTTCGTAGGAAATCGGCGTGCTGTCGCAATAGCCGATCATGTCGTAGTTGAACACGACGCAGCCAAGCCGCGCCAATCCTACGCAGCGAGCCTGAATCGAATTCTGACCTCCGTCCTCAAATCGTTCAGCGCCCTGTGTAATAGAAGTCCGCACCGATTCGATGCCGCTCGCTCCGAAACGTCCGTCCGCAAAATGCCCATGCGGACACAAAACGGCCGGCACTTTTCCCGACACGTTTTTCGGGCGGTACAAGTTTCCGGTAACGTAGAGTCCCGGCATGCTTTCGAAGTAGACTTTTTCGACAGAATAATCATCGAAGTCAATCTTGCCGTGCACGACCGCGTTCAGTGGCGTCTTCGTCGGCATCGGCCACAATCCGTTAGCCACAAGAATTCGACGCCTGATCGAATCGGCTCGGGCGTTCCAGGCATCTTTCGACTTGGAAGGCTCGAAGGGGAAGTAGCCATCAAGGTCTTTGAGTGGCTTTAGTCGCCAGTCGTTGATACTCTCGCCTTCAGGCACGGCTCGCGGAATGTCGGCGTGACTTTGACTTACGCGAAGAAAAGAAAACGCAACGAGGATGGCAATCGAGACCTTCATTCTGGTTTCTCCGATGGCATGAACGTGTATTCTGATTCAAGTGTTTCGTCGTCTGGAACCGGTATTGTGGTTTCCAATTCGAAGTCAGGCAAATTAGGCGGCAAGATATGTATAAAATCGTCTTCACCGTACAACAGCGACGAAGCCAGCTGCCGATATCGTAATCGATAGGCGATACGGCGGTTGTATTGGTCCCACTTCATTTCAGCAATTCTGGCAATAATTGGCCGGCGACGCCCCAGCCTGGAACGAACTTCGACGCGGTCGCCAATCAAAAGGCCGTCTCCGGGGACTCGTAGCTGCATTCTCGGAAGTGCCCGAAACGACTCTTCGCCGTACTCGTAAACTTGATACTCGGCGTCAGTTTGCGATTTTGCGAAGACCCGCCGTCCGGGAATCAATCGGCGAGCAGTTTTCACATCGTCAGGATGAATCCAGTCGCACCCATCTTCTGGCCATCGAGCAAATATCACGTATTCCAACGATCGTCTTGTCGTTGCGAAGTTCGTGAGACTGTAGAATTCGACCTTCATGTTGTACTTTCGAAAAGTAACCATGTTGCGATGTGACACCAGCGTGTGCGACGCAGGCCGATGATTGTAACTAATAACATTTTGTTAATCTCGATTTGCCTTTACGGTTCCATAATGGCGACTTAGCTGTCGATCAACAGTGGACAGGAGAATAGAGTAGTGAAAATCTGCGTTTCTGGAGCAAACGGTCTGGTTGGAAAACAATTTCGCTGTGTGGCCGAAAAAGCTGGGCACACGATCGTACCGATGGTACGGCCGTCGTCTCAGCAGTCTGACGGGCTTTCGTGGGATCCAAAAGCTGGAACCATCGATCTAGAACGGTTGGCGGAAATGGACGCGGTCGTTCATTTGGCGGGAGAGAGCATCGCCGACGGACGGTGGAACGCCGCAAAGAAAGCTCGGATTCTCGACAGCCGCAGGAACGGAACGAAGCTGATCGCTGACACGCTAGCGTCGCTTGAAAATGGACCTCGCTCGTTCATTTGCGCGTCAGCGATCGGATACTACGGCGACCGATCTGACGAAGTCTTGACAGAGCAATCATCGATCGGAACTGGTTTCCTGGCCGACGTGTGTCGACAATGGGAGGCCGCCTGTCAAAGCGCGAAAGATGCCGGAGTGCGAACCGTCAATTTGCGGATTGGCATCGTCTTGTCAAATGAGGGTGGTGCGCTACAAAAGATGGTACTGCCATTCAAAATGGGCGTTGGAGGAGTTGTTGGAAGCGGCAAACAATATTGGAGTTGGATCTCGATCGATGATCTCGCCGGAGTTCTGTTGCACGCTGTGGAGTCTACAAATTTGAACGGACCGGTCAACGCAGTTGCGCCTAGCGCCGTTACCAATCGGGAGTTCACAAAAACGCTCGGGAAAGTTTTGCGCCGACCGACCGTATTTCCGTTGCCCGCATTCATCGCACAAACTGTGCTGGGCGAAATGGCACGTGACTTGATTTTGAGCAGCGCCCGTGTCGAGCCTGCACAACTAGCAAACAGTGGGTACACTTTTCAGCATCGGGACTTGGAGTCGGCTTTGAGACACGTTTTGAAGTGAACGGGAAAATGAAAGAAGCGAACATGTGCACGGCACTCGATGAACAATACGATTGTGTGGTGATTGGTGCCGGACCAGCTGGATGTACTACGGCGTCTTTGGTGGCAAGAGCCGGTTATTCAACGTTGCTTGTCGAGCGCGAAAAGTTCCCTCGATTTCACATCGGTGAATCGCTGATGCCGGAAGTCTATTGGACGCTCGAACGATTGGGTGTGTTGCCGAAAATGCGCGAGCTAGGGTTTGTTCGCAAAGTCGGCGTGCAATTTGTAACTCACAAAGGCAAAGAGTCTCAACCGTTTTTCTTCCAGCAGCATGATCCCCGCGAATCGTCAACGACGTGGCATGTCGAGCGCTCAACATTCGACCAAATGTTGTTTGAAAACGCGGCAGAGCACGGGGCAACTTGTGTGGATCAAACTCGTGTCACCGACGTAAGCGTTGGCGGCGAGCAGCGATCGATAACGCTTCAGAATTCCGCCGGAATACAAACCATGCGCGCAAAAGTCGTGGTCGACGCAACAGGCCAAAGTGCCATGCTCGCCAATCGCTTGGGACTGCGCGAGGACAACAAACGACTCCGCAAGGCGTCGATATGGACTTACTACAAAGGCGCGAAAAGAGCCGATGACGGCGATAACATGACCGTGATTCTGCACACGAACGAGCGGAAGTCATGGTTTTGGTACATTCCCATGCGCGACGACATCGTCAGCATCGGTGTTGTCGGCGACAACGAATACTTGCTAAAGGATCGCGGCACTCCGGAACAGACGTTTCATGAAGAGCTGGCGAAATGTGGCGGTGTGCAAGAACGAATTGCAAACGCAACGCAAACGGGTAAGTATCACGCCGTCAAAGAGTTTTCTTACATGACGAAGCAGCACGCGGGCGATGGCTGGGTCCTCATCGGTGATGCGTTTGGATTCATCGATCCGGTGTACTCGTCCGGCGTTTATCTCGCGTTGCGAAGTGGCGAACTTGCCGCCGACGCAATCACGGATGGCTTGGCAAAAGGAGATCTCAGTGCTGCTCAACTTGGCGGCTGGACCGACGAGTTCAAACAGGGAATCGTTTGGATTCGCAAGCTTGTCCACGCATTCTACACCGACCAATTCAGCTTCGGCGCATTCTTGAAAATGCACCCGGAATACGTCGGAAATCTCACGGATCTGCTCATCGGCCGAGTCTTCACCGACTGCGCCGGCAAGATTTTTGACGACATGGATCCGGTACTGGAAAAGGCCTCGCTGTGAGAAGCCACAACCGCTGAGCTGCAATTTTCGCTAAGTGAGTGGAGCGCGAAGTCACGATGTCATTGACTCCCACGCTGAAATCAGCGTGTCGGCCGCGATTTGAATTTCTTCTTGCGAAGTGTTCCAACCGAGACTCAACCGAACCGTGCCGCGAGCGACCTCTTCTGGCAATCCAATTGCTTTGAGAGTATTCGACATGTTCGTCGTCCCGCTGTGGCACGCCGATCCGGTCGAAGCGAAGATGCCTTGGCACTCGGCCAACAGCTCCGCGCCGACAACTCGAGGGAAGTTTACGCTAAGCGTGTTCGGTAGGCGGCCTTCTTCTGGTCCGTTGAAACTGAGTCCCTCGATGGAAGTTGCCAATCGCGAGTACAGTTCGTCTCGGAGATTTCGAATGCGGATCCTGTTTTCGTCCAGACTCCTCAATGCCAGCGTCGCAGCGGCACCGAGTCCAACAATGTAGGGCGTATTTTCTGTGCTCGGCCGCAGGCCTTGTTCATGACCGGCGCCGTGAATAATTGGCGATATCTTCGTGCCGGATCGAACATACAGAGCGCCGATTCCCTTAGGCGCGTAGAGCTTGTGGCCAGCGATGGTCATCATATCAAGTCGCAGTTCGTTAACGTGTGCTCGAATTTTTCCGATTGATTGAGCAGCGTCGGTGTGGACGAGCGTCTCATGGTCCTTCACAAGATCTGCGATTTCTCGGATGGGCTGAATCGTCCCGATTTCGTTGTTCGCGTGCATGATGCTGATGAGTCGTGTGTCGTCTCGAAGATGCTTCGCAACCTCGTCGGGATCCACGACTCCATATTTATCCGTGCCGACGATAGATACGTCGCAGCCCATCCGCTGCAAGAATTTCGCGGGCTCCAGCGTCGCGGGATGTTCGATAGCAGAAATAATGATGTGGCCAGAATAACCGTTTTCCGTTTGGCAGACGCCTTTGATCGCCAAATTGTTGCTTTCTGTTCCATTCGCAGTGAAAAAGACTTCGTCGACGTTTGCGCCAATCAACATCGCGACTTTTTCGCGAGCATCTTCGATCGCCTGTGATGCAGCGAGTCCCAACACGTGCGTGCTGGACGGATTGCCGTAGTGGTCCGTGAAGTAAGGCCGCATCGCTTCGAACACAGTTGGCGCCACCGGAGTCGTTGCGTTGTAGTCGAGATAGATTTGACGCATGCTTTGTTTATTCTCTTTTCCTGAAGTTGCGGTTCGCCTGCTTGGCGGAGCCGATTCATCAAACGATGTCTAACGACTGACTAACGCGACGGCGTTATTCGCAGAACGCGGCGATGAGCCTGTTTTCGAATTCTGACCGAACAACATTCGCTGCACGGTCTCCCCAGTTCCCTGTAATTTGTAACGCGGTTCGCTCAAGCTGAGAACAGACGCCGGCAAGCTTCACAGCAGGAATCGAAGCCGGCCATCCGAGCCACACCAGATTTCCCCCGACGCAATATCGCCTTTGGACGGAATCGCCAAATTCTGCCAACACCGCTTCAACGTCACTCAACTGCGTCGGCGAAATCGCAATCTTCACGAGCCGCGATTCGGACCGCAACCAATTGAAATCGTTGACGTCCGACCAATATGCGTTTTCCTGATCTTGCGTCAATTCCTCGGGACGACAACGTTCATCGTATGTTTTTGCTAACACTCGCACACGATCGATTCGGTTTCGGACCGAATCTGCGATGCCTCCCAGTCGAATGACGATTGCGTTGTTTTCCGGAATCAAGTCCAAGCATGTCAGGTCCAGCGGTTGACCAGCCAACCGATTCATGTTCGTGACTGCTTGATTGAACGTGTCGTGTTCAATTTTGAGCGTGCGATAGATTCCTGGCTGCGGAAACACCTTGAACGTTAGTTCAGTCATGACGCCGAACTTTCCAAGCGAGCCGACCATCAGCTTCGGGATATCGAATCCTGCGGCGTTCTTGACAACTTTTCCGCCGCCGAACACGACTCGTCCATTCGCCGCCACCATTTGCACGCCGAGAAGAAAATCGCGGACTCCGCCGAATCGAAATCGACCCGATCCGGACAGCCCCGCAGCAACCGTACCGCCAAGTGTCGCGCCAGAGTTGATCAGTGGCGGATCGAATGGCAAGAACTGTCCGTTCTTCGCCAGCATCTCGCGAATTTCGGCAAGCGGCGTTCCAGCGAGCGCGGTAAATGTGTATTCGCTCGGTTCGTATTGCAGCACACCACTCAATTCGGCGACGGACAGATTTGCTTTCGCCGAAAGCGAGGTTTTCGTTCCGCCAGCCGTTGCCACAACCTCATCGCTAGAAATCATAGCGTGACAAACATCATCCAAATTCTTGGCAACAATCATACTCGCGAAATCACTCCTTGCTTTTCAAGTGGGTGAGCACCGTGTGATTTGAGCGAAGGAGCCTCTTGCGACGGAAGCATTTTTCCTCGGTTCGCGATCGATTGCGGGTCGACTGTCAGTCTGATTTGGTTCATGAATTCGACATCAGCTTCGCCATACTGCTCTTCGATGTAGTCTCGTTTTTCCAGACCGACTCCGTGCTCACCAGTAATCGAACCACCAAGACGGATGCACATTCGGAGAATCCTTCCAGCGACTTCTTCTGCTCCTTCGAGTGCACCGTCGGTCGAACCGTCGTACATGATCAGCGGGTGCAAGTTGCCATCGCCCGCGTGAAAAACATTTGCGATCGAGATGCCCGATTCGGAACTAATCCGATCGATCTCCGCGAGTGCCTCGCCTAACCGACTTCTCGGGACGACACCGTCCTGAACGATGAAATCGGGGCTCAGTCGCCCAACCGCAGAAAACGCACTTTTCCGTCCAGTCCAAATCACCGTTCGCTTTTCTTCGGTGTCCGCGACTTCGGTCAGGTACGCTCCGCTTTGTTCGATGATCTTGTGGAGTCTACCTTTTTCCGCTTCGACTTCTTCCGCCGGACCTTCCAGCTCCACGATTAGAATCGCTTTGGCGTCTTTGGGATAGTTCGCGTTGACGGCCGCATCAGCTGCGTCCATCGCCAGTCGATCCATGATTTCCATGGCGCCCGGCAGCAAGCCGCTGGCAACGACGAGCGAAACGGCGTCACCTGCTTTTTGCAGGGAATCGTACGCGGCTTGAACGGTATAAAACACTTCTGGCTTCGGCAACAATCGCAACGTGATTTCGAGCGCCACGCCAAACAGTCCTTCACTACCGACGAACATTCCGGTAACGTCTGGGCCGTTCATTTCCAAACTGTCGCCGCCTAGTCGGCAGATTTCGCCGTCCGGCAAAACGACTTTCAGGCCAAGCACGTGATTCGCCGTCATACCGTACTTCAGGCAATGTGCACCGCCCGAGTTAAACGCGACGTTTCCACCGATCGTACACACAGGACCGCTGGACGGATCCGGAGCGTAGTACAGCCCATCATTTGCAGCTAACTTGGAAACTTGCGTGTTTATCACTCCGGGCTCAACGACCGCAATGCGATTTTGCGGATCGTACTTGAGGATCTTTTTCATCCGATTAAGCGCGATCACCAAACCATCTTTGACCGGGACCGAGCCGCCGCTAAGGCTCGTACCGCTGCCCCGCGCCATGAACGGAACGTTGAATTGGTGGCAGGCTTTCACTGCGGCAACGACGTCGCCTTGTGACTCAGCCAGAACGACACCAGACGGTCGACTTCGAAACGCCGTGAGTCCATCCGATTCATACGGCGCTAGTTCCGCCGAACCGGTCAGAAGACGATCGGCAGGAAACGTTTTTCGTAGTTCGTCAAAAAAAGCTCGCGAAGTCATCGTGTGCTTTCGCTGTTGGATGGAATTTGAGGCTGCGGGCCAAGTGTGGTGATTCAACCGCGTCGTGTATACTCGATGCGAAATTAGTGTTCAGTCCGCGTGTGCGTTGCAAAGGATCGCACGATCGTCATTTTGCCATTCAATGGAGAATCTCCCAATGACCGATAGGGCGTCCGAGACGAAATTCGGCCACTTTCCTTCGACAAGACTACGCCGCAATCGCCAAACCGAATGGATTCGAGGACTTGTTCGCGAAAATACTTTAACGGTCAATGACTTGATTTGGCCGCTGTTCGTTCAGGAAGGCACCAACGCGAAAACGGAAGTTGCTTCGTTGCCAGGCGTGAAGCGACTGTCTATTGATTTAATCGTCGATGCTGTCGACGGCGCTGTGAAGCTTGGCATTCCAAGCGTCGCCATTTTTCCAGCGACCGATCCAAACCTCAAAACGCCCGAAGCAGAGGAAGCAGTTAACTCGGAGAATCTCGTTTGTCGAACTGTACGAGCAATCAAGGAAGCTCATGGCGATGCGATCGGCGTGATTTGCGACGTCGCATTAGACCCATATTCTAGCCACGGCCAAGATGGTCTTGTTCGTGAGGGTTATGTGGTGAATGACGAAACCGTCGAAGTGCTTTGCCAGCAAGCAATCGTGCAGGCACAAGCCGGTTGCGATGTGATCGCTCCGTCAGACATGATGGACGGAAGGATCGGGAAGATCCGACACGCGCTCGATGACGCCGGATTCTCAAACGTGCTGATCATGTCGTACGCCGCAAAGTATGCGTCTGCGTTCTACGGACCATTTCGCGACGCGGTTGGCTCATCCGGAAACTTGGGAAGCGGCGACAAGAAAACGTACCAAATGGATCCGGCTAACTCGGATGAAGCGATCCGAGAGGTCGCGCTCGACATCGCCGAAG
>JAGQPC010000999.1 GCA_020426925.1 Planctomycetales bacterium
CCGGACTCTCCGGTGTACTTGGTGGTGAACGTCGTTTTCGAGCACAAGATATTCGGGCGATTCCGGGTCCAGGTGGGACTGTTACTGTCGGCGTCCGTGAAAGGGACGGCGGAATAGCAGTTGTCAATTCAGAACTGTTTGTCGAGGGATTGGATTTCACGTATGAAAACCTCCAGCTTGATCTCGCGAAAGCAGGGGTTTCCGCGTTGAACGTCGACCTGAACGTGATTTCATTGCCGGAAGCTGAGCAGCCCGGTGGAGATCCACGTCCTCTAATTCTTGGGCCTGGTTTAAGGAGCCAACAGGCGCAACAGCGGCCTTCTTTTCTTTCGGGAACAATCTTAACTTACGAGGTCGGCCGACAGACCTTATCACTCGAATTTGATGAATTCGTCAATTACCGCGAATTCGATGAATCGCACGTAGATCGCGTATCTCTATCGGTGCGGACTAGCAGTGGGCTCAATGTCGAAATTGATCGTATCTATTTCGTTCCCGAACCCGCATCAGTTCTTAGTTTTCTGATTGGCGTCCTGCCTTTGATTGGCGGGATGCGTCGTCGCGCCTAGCTCTGCTTTGCTAGGCATCTTTGTGTTCTTTCTTTCTTTCTTTCTTAGTCGGCACTGTTGTGCCTACACCAAACCATTTACGGAGATCTTGGTATGTATCCAGTAAAAAAGACCGTCGTTCCGTCCATCGAAAGCTTGGAACATCGATCAATGTTGGCTGCCGCAGCAAAAACTCGGCAGCATCAAGAGCCGATTTTTGCTTCCATCCGCTTTGCGATACTCTGCCCGGCAAGCCATCCTGTGCTAAACGCGGCTTGAAAGTTGTAACCGCCGATCGGGCCGTCAATGTCGAGGATCTCGCCGGCGAAGTAGAGCCCAGGTTGATACTTGCTGCACATCGTCTTGGCGTCGACCGATTGCAAAGACACTCCGCCCGTCGTCACTTCCGCTTTCTTGAAGCCCATTGTTCCGTTCACTGAAACGGGCATCGACTTGATGTGCTGAATCAGACGAGTCCTGCCTTTTTTCGACAGCTCTGCGATCCGCTGCTCTGGCGCTACTTCCGATTTTTCACAAACGATTGACGCTAGACGCTTTGGAATCCAATCGGCGACCAACGAAGCGATCGTGCGTTTTCGGTTGTCTGCCGTTTCCAGTTCCGCATCAAGTTCAGATTCCGCATAGCCAGGCATGAAGTCGAGTGTCACCGTGAGCAGCTTCAAGTTGTCGGCGGTCGTGATGGCACGACTGACATCTAGTGCCGCAGGCCCTGAGAGCCCGAAATGCGTGAATAGCAACGAGCCTCGCGTTGCCAGGACAATTTTGTTGCCTCGCTTCACCGCAACGCCAGCGTCAGGCAGTGTGAGGCCGCTCAGCTCCGTCGCCCAGGAATCGCGTAGAGTCAACGGCACGAGCGCCGGTTTCGGCGGAACAATCTCGTGACCAAAACTTTTTGCCCACGCATATCCATCGCCAGTCGTCCCGCAACCGGGAAACGACATGCCGCCGGTCGTCAGCACGACGTTCGCAGCAACGTGAGCCCCTCGAATTGCCTCGACGGTAAATAAGTCACGGTCTTTGTCGAAGATGACATTGGTCACGGAGCAGTCCGTGATTAGTTCAGCGTCGGTTCTGGATAAACGTGATCGGAACGCGGTCAGCACATCGAAGGCTCGATCGCTTGCTGGAAAGATTTTTCCGGTAGATTCGATCTTCGTTTCGACGCCTTCGTCGGCGAGTAACTGAACAACATCGTCTGGCCCAAATCGTCCGACCGCCGTACGCAGGAAACGACCTTGCTGATGGAATGCGTCAAGGATCCCTCGGTTGTCCGTGTCTTGCGTGACGTTGCACCGGGTTCCGCCCGACATCAGTATCTTTGCGCCGGGCTTTCGGTTCTTTTCGAGCACGGTCACACCCAAACCGCGCTCGGCAGCACTAATCGCTGTCAGCAGTCCGGCCGCTCCAGCCCCTACAACGATAACGTCCGATTTCAATTCCATGTCCAGGTAATTTATGCCGATCAGTAAAACTAACGAGTATTGGAGGGTTTTTGCTCACGCATCGAATGCGCTACGTATCACGTGGTATTTCGACCGAAGTACGAATATCAGCGTGAGCGCTGCCGCGTTTGACGCCTGTCCGTGCTAGCCGAATGAGGGCCGTAACTATGCCGCAAGATGCTGAATCCTGGCAGATGTTGCTAGAGTATAATCTGAAGTGGATCGGTTTCGGCACGTGTGTTGGCTTGCTAGCAAAAGCACTCATGCCTGGCCGAGATCCAGGCGGAGCGGTCGCGACATTGCTGATGGGAATTGTCGGAGCGGTCATCGGTTGCGGTGTTTACTTATTGATATTCGACAGCCGCATCAGCCCGATTAGCCCTCAAGGTCTGGGATGTGGGGTGTTGGGAGCGTTTGTTTTGCTCCTTTTCTATCGCATGCTGAGCGGATTCTTCATCGATGAAGCTGGATCAGACGATTATCGCCCAGTTCGACGTCGGACTCGCCGTCGGCCGGCACGCCGTCGCCGCAGGCGGTATGAGTACGTCGACAGCTACGAATAAGTATTTGTCGATAAGCAAAGGCTTGCCGATCATCTGTAGGGCTGTCTAAGACGGGCAGGTTTTTGGGGTGGGCGGAAATGCCCGACGAACGGAGTCGCTGGACTACTAAGGTTCCAGTTTTTGCTTGCAGCAGCCCGGTCAGCCCCCTAGCGGTTGGCTGGATTTGTAGATTAAGATTTCGGCTCGAATTAAAGAGTAGAGACAAGTTGGCTCGTGGCCCCCATTTGCGGTTGCAAAAGACCAGGGCATTGGTACGATTACGGGCTGTAAAAAATTTGAAATATTGTTGTTTTAGGAGTGTTGTAAGCCAACTGTAGGAATTCGTGCCTGCAATTTATTGTTGAGCAAGTGACGTTTGGCTGGTCGACTTTAGTTGACGAAATTTGGGTAAGTGAATGACCATCACAAAAGAGCGTAAGCAAGAACTAATTGGCGAATACAAGAAGAGCGAATCGGACACCGGTTCTCCAGAGGTTCAGATTTCGATCCTCACCACTCGTATTAATGCCCTGACAGAACATATGCGGACGCACAAAAAAGACTACGCTAGCCGGCGTGGATTGTTGATGATGGTAAGTCGCCGTCGGCGGTTGCTGGACTATCTTAAGAAGATTGACCCGCAGCGGTATCTCGACACGATTGGACGACTTGAGATTCGTAAGTAGAGTAAGTTTTCGTTCTGCCTGCCTTTAGAAGCTTCTTTTATTCTTGCTCAGCGAGTTAGCGGTAGATATTTGCCGCTAACGTTCGTTGTCTTGCCAAGGCTTTCGGATTCTGCCGAAGGGTTACCTCACTCAGCGCCACCCTGGCGTGTTTGTAGTATTTGAAAGAGGAAATAAAGAAGTGAAAGTAAGAGTTGAAAAGCAAATTGGCGCCGAAGTTTTGTCGTTTGAAACTGGATACCTTGCCAAGCAGGCAGGTGCGGCCATTATCGTGCAGTACGGTGACACGGTCGTGCTAAATACATGCACTAGCGGCCCGCCTCGTCCGGGACTCGATTTCTTCCCGCTGATGTGTGACTACCGCGAGCGGACTTCCGCCGCAGGAAAATTCCCCGGCGGCTTCATTAAGAGAGAAGGTCGCCCAACCACAAAGGAAACCTTGACGGCTCGCTTGATGGATCGACCGATTCGACCGTTGTTCCCCAAAGGGTTTGTCGACGACGTCCAGTGCCAAGCGATTGTGATTTCGAGTGATCGCCAAAACGACGGCGATGTACTGGCGATGAACGGTACGGCGGCTGCCTGCCATGTTTCCTCGCTGCCGTTTGAGGGTCCGGTTTCTTCGGTTCGAATTGGGCGAGTCAATGGCGAATGGATTCCATTTCCAACGACCGACCAGCTTGACGAAAGTGACATCGATCTGGTGGTCTCTGGCAATAAAGAGTCCGTGCTGATGATCGAAGGTTTCGCGGAAGAGGTGCCGGAACAGGAAATGTTCGAGGCTATTGAACAAAGCCATAAATACATCTGCGAGATCTGCGACCTTCAGCAAGAACTGTACGACAAGCTGGATGTCAAGAAAGACGAATTCGTCGCACCAGAAGATGATGGAATCTACGACCAGCTTAAAGGCAAGTACTACGACGAAGTCAAAGCAGCTCGTTCCATCCCAGGCAAGTTGGATCGCCGTGAAGCTGTCAACACGGTTCGGGAAAATGCTAAAAACGAAATGATCCCCGATCCGGATGCGGAAAACGCAATCGACGAAAAGAACTTCAGTGCCGCTTGGGGTGCCTTGGAAAAGTCGGTCATGCGAGAGCTGATCGTATCTGGCAACCGACCTGATGGTCGCGATTTGACGACACTGCGAAATATTGAGTGTTTCGTCGGGCTGTTGCCTCGAACGCACGGATCGGCCGTTTTCCAACGCGGCGAAACTCAGTCGCTGGTCACCGTAACCTTAGGGACTTCGCGCGATGAGCAGCGAGTCGACGGGCTCGGTGAAGAGTACTCGAAGCGGTTCATGCTGGATTACAACTTCCCGTCGTATTCAGTCGGTGAATGCCGTCCGATCCGCGGTCCGGGACGCCGTGAAATTGGACACGGCGCCTTGGCCGAACGTTCGGTCAGTCCCGTCATTCCGCCGACGGACAAGTTTCCCTACACGATCCGCACCATCTCGGACATCACCGAGTCGAACGGCAGCAGCTCGATGGCGTCGGTTTGCAGCGCCACCCTGTCGCTGATGGACGCCGGCGTTCCGTTGCTGCAGCCAGTCGCTGGCATTTCGATCGGGCTCGTCAAAGAGTCGGACGACAAATTCACGCTGCTGACGGACATCATGGGCGACGAAGATCACT
>JAGQPC010001000.1 GCA_020426925.1 Planctomycetales bacterium
AAGCTTGTGAGCTTGGCGCCTCGGTTTGTTGGTGATTTTGAAAAAGGCGTCGACTTTAAAGGCGACCATAAGCTTTTGGAAAAGTCGCTCGTCGATCACGCGGCGATCGCCGACAAGTTGGGACCGTATAAGCTAAGTCTCCATTCGGGCTCGGATAAGATCTCGATGTACACGGCGTTCGCGCGCGCGACCAAAGGTCGGTTTCACGTAAAGACCGCCGGCACGAGTTATCTGGAAGCCGTTCGCGTCGCTGCGCTACACAATGAAGATCTTTTCCGTCGCATCGTTGATTTTTCTCGTGACCGATTTGAAACGGACAAAGCGACCTATCACATTTCAGCGACGCTCGATTCGGTTGCCCCCGCTTCGGAGATTCAGGACGTTAAGGAACTAGAGCGACAGTACCTTGAGCTCTGGCCAGAAGTGCCCGCCGGAAAAGGGTTCACCTTTCCAGGGCGACAGATCCTGCATTGCACGTTTGGGTCCGTATTGACGCACGCGGAATTAGGAAAAGAACTGCGCGAAACACTAGACCAAAACCTTGCAACGTACACCGAGGTCCTCGCAGACCATTTTGCTCGACATCTGGAAGCACTGAACGCTGGCGTGTGATCGGTCGCTCACTACACGAATCAGTTTTAACGAAATGGGAACGTAGCAATGCTAAAACACACACTCATTCATCCAAAGATCAATGAAGTCATTGGCCGAGCTGGCCATCACGGAAAGATTCTCATCGCGGATGGGAACTATCCCGCGTCGTCTACGCTCGGTCCCAATGCTGAATTGGTTAGCCTGAATCTTGCACCGGGAATCGTGAATTGCACGCAAGTGCTAGAAGCACTTTTGACTGCAATTCCGATCGAAGAAGCCAACACGATGATGTACCAAACCGAAGGACCGTACGCGCTGGATGGAGATCCTCCGGTGTGGGCTCAGTATCGGAAAGCGATCGCCGACGCGAACTTGGATCTGGAGCTCAAGCCGATCGAAAAGTGGGATTTCTATGAAGCGGTACGGACTCCTGATCATGTTTTGACGATTCAGACGGCTGATCAGCAGCGATTTGCCAACTTGCTGCTTTCAATCGGCGTGCGAATGGACTGAGTCGCCGGCTCGCGTTTTCACCCGATTGAGGTGTTGCCACCTTTAGTTTCGCATTCGTGTGCGCCGCGTTGCCTAGATTGTCGTCGACAATAAAAGGTACGTTTTACTGGTCACGGCGATTCCAAGCGGGAGGAGACAAGATGGATTACATATCTGTTTCGTGCAACCAATGCGGCGAATCGCTCGAGGTTTCCGCAAACTCGCGCTTCGTGACCTGCTCATCATGTCGATCCCAATTGGAGATCCATCGTACTGAAACTGCTTGGTTTACTGAGGCGATCGATCGCGGTACTCATGGCCCATCTACTGATCGCGTCAATCGGGACGTCGAGCGATTAGATCGTGAATGGCAATCAAAATGTGAGGACGAGTTCGCAGATGTTGAAAAGTCGAACGGTGCGATCCACTGGTTCCTGGTGTTGGTTTGGGTCCTTCTGTTTGGCGTGATCGCCAGAATCCATTTTGCGGCCTCCGTGTTCTGGATACTGTTTGGAGTCTTTGTTTTCTTGCAAGCAATCGGTAACCAGAGCAAACGCATCAGATTTCGCAACGAGCAACACAAATATTCCACGAAACGCTCGCAGCTCTTAAGTGAACGACGTCCGGCATGAACCATCGTGGCCGCCACCGGCGACAAAACACTACTGAGGATAGAGCGACAGCTTGGTGAAATCCATCAAGAACGAATTTACGGGGCCAGCGGAGCGAATGACAGCGGTTGTTGAACCGGCAGGAATCGTGATCGTTCCGATCGTACGACTCCTGTAGTTGTCCCACGTGCCAGTCGATTCGATCGTATGCGATAATGATTGGTCGCCGACCGTCAGCAACATGCGGTTGCCAGCGGCACTTGCGTCGCAAGCAAATTCCAACACGACTTCGTATGTTGTGTCCTTTGCGATATCCAACTCCCATACAGCACGATCACTGTTGGATCCCCAGAATCCTAAGTTGCGGTACTTCTCTTCGAATACCAAATTGGGCCCGTAAATTTGAGCGTGCATAGCAAAAAGTCGAATCGAACCATCGTTGCGAACAGGTGCGACTTGAGGATCATTGCCGGGAAACAGTTTTCGCGGAGTCGTCTGCTGTCTCAAGTAAGCGATCAAATCGCTCGCCATTTCGGTCGTAATCTCTTTTTCGAAACCCTCAGGCATCAGAGACAAACCGCTTGAGGCGAATTGTTCAACCTGATTGCGAAGAATGGTATGCTGCTTACCGTCGGGACCGGCGAGTGTGATCGCAGTTGACGTTTCTTCAACAATCGCACCCGAGTAAACCAGACCCTCCTGCGTTTGAACATTGAAGCTGATGTAGCGTTCTTCGATGGATCGGTTGGGATCCATGATCGCCGTGAGCAATGCGCGCGGAGACTTGTCGGACAACGCGGCCAAGTCGGGCCCCACTGCGTTTCCGTTTTCTTCCAGACGGTGGCATGTGGCGCAATGTTTCTTGAAAACTGCAAGACCGCGGTCTGAACTGCCGTTAGTTTCGCTGGCGTCTACGTACTTGGTGACAATAGGTCTTCGATCATTTGT
The DNA here is from genome assembly GCA_020426925.1 of Planctomycetales bacterium. Lineage (GTDB taxonomy): Bacteria > Planctomycetota > Planctomycetia > Pirellulales > Pirellulaceae > JAGQPC01. Next base: position 2,646 of record JAGQPC010001000.1, read on the forward strand.
CGAGCTGGATCCGAAGAGTTTCTCAGTCATCGCATTAAGGTCGGGATCGTCAAAACGACGAATTTGGTGCTGCCGGATTACGCTAAAATCTTGTAGCGGGACGCTGCCTTGTTCAATCGCACGAAGGACCAGCTTCGCTGTGCCGGACTTTCGCACCAGGCGATCCAAGATGTCGCTTCGCAACCTGGGTGGATGCGAATTCCAGCTTGCGAGTAGCTTCGAAACGGATTCGTCGTTCGTAAGCATCGCGCGAACCGTTGCCGCATTCACTTCTGGCGGATGCTGAGCCGTCAATAGGGGTAGCCATTTCTCCCCGACTAGAATTTCCTGCGAAAGCATTTCAATTGCAGCCACACGATCACTCAATGACGAGTTTGTATCAAACGCGATTCGTTGGGCTTCTGCTGCGAGCTCCGGTTGCAGACCGCGAACTATTTGGGAAAACGATGGTTCGCCGCGTTGTTCTGCCGCTGCTTGCAGTGACGCAAACAGCTTGAACTGATGAGATATTGCCATCCGATTGATGCATTTCTCATAGAGTGCAGATACGTTTCTTGCGCCGTCAGGATCACCCGTTAGAATTGCTAGTCGCAAAAGCTCTGATAGAAACGGTTCATTAATGGGATCGGCTGAAGCAGGAAATGTGTCGGCTGCAATTGCCACGATCGAATCGACATTCGTCGAATTGACCGAAGTCAAAATCGCGGCAGTTAAGTACGCGTCTGAAAATCGATTTGCGAGCCCAACCAGCGCACGCGATGCATGCTCGTCGTGCCATTGCCCAAGCGTGTAAGCAGCCTGTTGATGCAAAGGACTCGGGCTTTGTTGACTACTATCTCCAGTGCTTGGCAAGTCGACACGCCCGACAATCGCACTTTTGATTTTCGGGTTGGCGTGCAGGAATGGCTCTGCTAGTTTCATCGCACATCGCGCAACATGATCATCGTGATCGCTGATCAGGCGAACAAGAACGTCGCTGTCGAGACCGTCCATCAGACTAAGCGTGTGCAACCCGTAGATTTTCTGCAGCGTGTTGGACGTCGACGCGAGCGTGTTTTGAAGCAACGAGATCGACTTTGGATCATTGCGCCATACCAATTGTTGTTGCGAGATATCTCGATGCCAACCGTTTACGTGGCCTAATCGCGCTACAAGTTGCTCTGTTGTTAGTTTGTTAATTGGAATGGCCAGATCCGTTCGCCTGGCATTCGCGGCGTTGACTTTCGCGGCGGCCGGAGTGATGCGATAGATTCGGCCTTTGTCGGTGCCGGAACGCACGTCAACTTGCCGTTGCCAATCCATTGGTATCCATTCCGGATGTTCAATGACAAGGCGATACATGTCTGCGACATAGAGACATCCATCCGGACCAGTGCGAACATAAACTGGACGGAACCAATTGTCAGAACTCGCAACCACTTCGGACTGCGTCTCGGTTGGCAGCCTTTCGGTGTGAAATGAAAGGCCATCGGGTTGCATCACTTCGCGGTGTACGAGGTTATGAACTGGCTCGCAGACATAAAAGTAATTCGCCGCTGGATCGCCAATGAGATGATCGCGATAGA
>JAGQPC010001001.1 GCA_020426925.1 Planctomycetales bacterium
AAAAGACGATCAAGAAGCAAGACGTCGAAGCTCGTGAAGCGATTCTGGTGCTGGAACGTCAGCAGGCCGAGGCTGAAGAGAAACAAGCACGCGAGATCGCGGAAGTCAAATCGCGAGAGCGTGCCGAAGTGGAAATCATTGCGCAGCAGCAAAAGCTCCGCGCGGAACAAGCTCGCATCGCTACGGACGAAGAAATCCAAATTGCGGAAGAGAACCGCATGCGGCAAGTGATCGTTGCTCAAAAGAGTAAAGAGCGTACGGCGGCGGTCGAGCAAGAACGCGTTGAAAAAGATCGAGCACTCGAGGAAGTTGAACGACTTCGAATCGTCACGCTCGCTGACATCGAAAAGGAAAAGGCTGTCGAAGTCCAAAAGAAAGACATTCAAGACGTCATCCGCGACCGAGTCATCGTCGAACGTGCTGTTGTTGAAGAGGAAGAAAAAATCAAGGACGCTCGCGAATTTGCCGCGGCGGAACGTCAGAAGCAAGTCGCAATTAAAGAAGCCGAAATGAAGGCTCAGCAAGAGCTCGTCAAAACAGTCCAAGCGGCCGAAGCGGCCAAGAAAGCTGCGGCGTTCCAGGCTGACGAAAAGATCATGATCGCCGACGCGACGCGAGGTGCGGCCGAGCGTGAAACCGACGCCAAGAAAATGTTCGCCGAAGCAGCTCAAGCCGAACACGCAGCCGAAGGACTCGCCGAAGCACAAGTGTTGTCAGCGAAGGCGGAGGCTCTTGAGAAACAAGGAACGGTCGAAGCGTCCGTGATGAAGCAGAAGGCTGCCGCAGAATCGGAAGGGATCACGATGAAGGCCGAAGCGATGAAACTGTTCGATGGCGTTGGCCGCGAACACGAAGAATTCAAACTTCGACTCAACAAGGAAAAGGAAATCGAGTTGCAAGCGATTCGAGTCCAAGCGGAAATTGCGGAACAGCAAGCGAAGCTGGTTGGAGAATCCTTGAAGTCCGCACGAATCGACATTGTCGGCGGAGACACAAACTTCTTCGACAAGATTGTCAATTCGATTACAAACGGAAAGTCGGTTGATCGCATCGTCAACAACAGTCGAGTTTTGACTGGCATCAAAGACGCGTTTTTGGACGACGAGAATCACTTGTTCGACCAAATCCGCAACTATGCTGCTCGGCTCGGCATTGACGCGAATGACTTGAAGAACCTCTCCATTGCCGCACTGATTGGCCGCATGATTTCGATTGCGGACAACGAAGGCATCAAAGGGGAACTGCAGAAGTTATTGTCACTAGCGAATCGCTCTGGCCTATCCGGAGCGAATGCTGGCCGAGCGTTCGAGCTGGAAGCGACTTAGCGAGCGATTCGTTCTTCCAAAGTCCGTTGGCCGACTTCGTTTCATCGCGAAGTCGGCAGCGTCACGGACGCGAGCATCCACGGTTATCCGCTAGCGCAATCGGTTAATTCCTATGAGCACAAACCAATCCGAATCGCCTGACTCGCCGCAAAAAGCTGCGGCGGGAGACGGTCAAGAACTGGAGCGTGGCACGTACGAGATCATTCGAGCTCGCCTCGATTCGCACGCGCATGAACTGCGTGCTCGCCTGGACAAGCTGAATCACGATCGCCGTGAAGTGTTTGGTTCTATCGAAACCAAGCTGCTGGCCACCGAGCGGATCACAACCGGCAACAACTGCGTGCCGTGTGACATGAAGTCGATCGGCGAGCGTTTTGTATTCGGATACAACGTTCACATCGGTCTTCGATCCGAAACTCATCTTGAAGACGTGTTTTCAGTACACTCGTTTCGTGACGGAACGTTTCATTCGGGATCGTTGGATTTGATCACTGATGATCTGTTTCTGAACGATTTCAAACAGCTTTACAAATACTACAAGGACACAACATTTCTTCGGTTTCACACGCGCGGCCCGCATCTGTACATGGTCTTTCGCGTTGGCAAAAACGTAACCGATGTCAAGGCTTTCAAATGGTTCAATGATGGCGAATCGCTTCGGTACATGGACAACCGCAGCGAGCACGAACTGACCTACCCGCCTCAGCACGAATTCGAATGGAAGCGAACTCATCGTGATCTCCATCGACATGGAGCACATCCCCACATATCGATTGAAGATCGAATCTTCGTCGAAACCGTTGGTGGCGACCTGACGATCAAGGTCGAGGATAACACGGACGTCGGCCATGGGATTTACGACGAACCGGTCGATGACCCAGACCAAGTACTCGATGACGCAGAAGTCTTTTATGCCATCGTCGGAAATTTGATTCTTTTGAAGATTCGTCCGTATCAGGAACAAAAGTTCCGATATCTGGTCTACAACGACAAGCTGCAAAAGGCGATGCGACTAGACACGATCGAGCGAGCGTGCGTGCTGTTGCCGGAAGACCATGGCCTGATTTTTTCAAACGGCTACTATTTGCAAACAGGCGAGTGGAAGGTCTACGACAACGGCGAGCGAGATCTGCTTTTCGAGCGAAGACTGGCTTCGCCAAACGGTGAAGACGATCTCTACGTTTTCTTCAACCGAGAAAATGGCGTCTATGTTTTGCTGTCGTACAACATGATTGAGCAGCACGTCAAAACTCCGATTGTGTGCCATGGTTTTTCGTTCTTTCCTGACGGGCATCTTGTATTTTTCAAAGCCGACGATGATCCGCAGAAACACCACGCGTTGCAGATTTGGCAAACGCCTTACGTCGCGGAAGGATTTACGCCAGAAGAACGAACCGATTCTTTTCTCTACAAGGTTGGGAACAAAGACATCGTTCGCGGCATGGCGGAATGTCACGAGATTCTCAATCTGATCGGGAAGGACGAGTCTTACTCAAATCTCTACGTCGACCTGGTAAAAAAATCGGGCGATGTGGTCGATTCGTACTTTTGGATCAAGAACGAAGAGACTCATCGACTAGACGAACCGCTTGCTCAGATTCGTGATGCCTCTGCTGCGGCGGTTAGCGAATACGACAAAGTAGTCCGCGTGCGGCGCGAGACGGCCGCGAAATTCAAAGACGTCAGCAGGCGGACGGAACGCGCTCTCGCCGACATACGCAGCAGACGTTTTGACCACATTAACGTCTTCGTGGAATCGCTTGCGGAATCGAGAAAGCTGCGTGGCGAAATCGTTTCGCTTCGCGATCTCAAGTACATCGATCTTGAGTCCGTTGATTTTCTAGAAACAGAGATTGCGGACAGTACCGATCGATTGTCACGGCAATGTGTCGAGTTCTTGCTGCGAGACGGTTCATTAACGCCGTACGAGAAACGCGTCGTCGCACAGAAATCGCGAATCGACGGACTGGAAAAAGTCTCTGCCGCTCGCGAGCTCGAAAACGAGCTTGTCGACAGTGCGACGGAACTTGAAATGCTGATCGACGTCGTCAGCAATCTGAAAATCGACGACGCAACGCAACGCACGCAAATCATCGATGACATCTCGGCGATTTTTGCGAATCTAAATCAAGCTCGCGCGGCACTGAAGAAGAAAACTCAACAGCTTCTTGCGGTAGAAGGATCGGCCGAGTTCCATTCGCAGATTAAGCTACTCAGCCAAGCTGTCGTGAACTATTTGGACGTATGCGATACGCCGGAAAAATGCGATGAGTACCTCACGAAAACGATGGTGCAGATCGAAGAGCTCGAAGGCCAATTTGCCGAGTTCGACGAGTTTGTCGTTCAGCTGTCAGAACGCCGCGAGGAAGTCTACTCCGCATTCGACACGCGAAAAGTCGCGATCGTCGAAGCACGCAATCGGCGAGCGACCGCTCTGCAATCGGCGGCAGACCGCATCTTAAATGGCATCAAGACACGCGTCGCGGGCTTCGACAATGTCAACGACATCCATAGCTATTTTGCTTCGGACCTGATGACCGAAAAGGTCCGCGACATTGTTGCCCAACTGACGGAACTCGAAGATACCGTCAAAGTTGGTGACATCCAAAGTCGTCTGAAGACGATCCGCGAAGATGCCGTTCGTCAGCTGAAGGATCGGCAGGAACTCTATGTCGACGGCAAAAACGTCATTCGTTTTGGCAAGCATCTGTTCTCCGTCAACGTGCAGGAGCTGGAACTAACGACCGTCGTCAAGGATGACGGCATGTATTTCCATCTGGTCGGCACCAATTACATGGAGTTGATACGTGACGAACGGCTGCAGACGACGCGTGACGTGTGGAATCAAGAAGTCGTTTCGGAAAATGCGGAAGTGTACCGCGCCGAGTATTTGGCTTACTTGTACTCGCAGCAGATTCTGCAACGAGGCCCCGCAGCGATTTCGGCAGAGCTAGAAGCTGATGATGCAGCGATGACGGTGGCCATCCAAAAGTTTATGGCACCAAGGTACGCCGGCGGTTACGTGAAGGGCGTCCACGACCACGACGCAGCCAAGATTACCAAAGCATACTTGTCCGTTCACACATCTGCCGAGTTACTACGTTATCCTCCGTCGGCCCGCGCGTTAGCTACGGTCTTTTGGTATTCGTTCAAGGACACCGAAGCAGGACGGTTAATGCAGGCCAAGCTGGCAGCCTGCGGCGACATTCGGCGACTGTTTCCAGATGCAAATCGCGACCAGGCGTTTGTCAGCGAGATCCGCTCGAGCTTGCTGTCCTTCAATGATTCGGTGAAGTTAATCGACGGAGTTTCGATTGATTTGGCGGCGGCCTATCTGTGTGAAGAACTTTGCAGCGACCACGCGTTTGTCGCGGATCACCGTGCGATCGAAACA
>JAGQPC010001002.1 GCA_020426925.1 Planctomycetales bacterium
CGCCGTCGCCGTTCCAGTCACCTTCAGACCAAGTCGAATTGAGCGGAATGCCGTCGTAGTATTCGCCAGCTTGGAAAACCGCCACCAAGTCGCTCGAATCGAACACTCGGTTTAAGTCGGCATCACCGAAGTGAGTGAGCAGCTCCTTCTCAACCAAGTGCTGATAGTCTGTGAAGTCAACTACTTCATCATGGTTGAAATCCAACAGGCGATTTTGCCTGGGCAACTCGCCGCGAATCGTGTGGTGCATGACGTCAATCAGCGGCTGAGCTTGACCTTCAAACAAAAGTCTCTCGATGCCGTCTCGCCAGAATGGCTTGCGGGCGTTCAGCTGATCGGCCACAAAATCCGCAACGTTATCTCCGTTCAAATCAGCCGCACCAATGTAGTTGTAGTGCCGAAACCAGCCGGAGTCTCCGATTTCAGGTTCTCCAAAGATTCCCGTTCCATCGTTAAAACTCCATTCCGCAGTCCCGAACACGTCCAGATCGACATCGTCATCCAGGTCTAAAACGTTGCCTTGAGCTAATTCGTGCGATTCGAAGTCCGTTCCGAGCCCGTTTACATTTTCTTGCCAACTAGCCTTCGTGACGCGTGTAACAAAGGTATGGCGTTCTAGAAATACCAAATCGACATCGTTGTCACCATCAACATCCTTGGCGTCGAGTTTGCTGATCTCGTACGTGGAGTCTCGCCGGTTGATCAGCAAGCGTTCCGTGAACACGTTATCACCATCGTTGCGATGCAAAACAACTAGCTGTTGGTTGCTGGCAATAATGTCAAGATCACCGTCTCCATCCATATCGGCGACATCGACTCGGTCGCTGTTCAGATATTCTATTTCCTCGGTGAGCTCCAGTCGGCCAGTCCCGTCATTTGTAAACAACGTTGCCGTTGCGTCAAATCGACCTTGCTTTGAGAAGAAGATCACATCTGCAGCGCCGTCGCGGCCAACATCTTGAACCACCACATCGATGACTTCGCCAGAAACGTTCGGAAGATCATGCGCGATGGTGAACGCGTCGAGCTCGGCGTTCTCAAACCACTTGAAGTTCGATGTAAGAATATCGCGCATCCCGTCGCCATTGAGGTCAACAGCCAAGCTGATCTCTGGATCGTCTTCCGAGAATGGATTCGTTGCGTACTGTCCAAACCCATTGGTGTTCTCGTACCAAATCCCTTGGCGAAGCACGTCCAAATCACCGTCCGCGTCCAAATCGACAAGCTGCGTCAGCATTCTTCGCCGCTCAAGACACTCAAATGAAAGCTCGGTCGGCAAATCGTTGGTCCGATGCTTGTGCAAAGACAAGTCCCCCGCTTCCTGGATTGACGCGAATGCCGAGCCCTCATGCAATCGCCCGGCTGTGACCAGCATACGCAAATGCCGCCAAGCCGTCTTGCGAAATCCGAAGATTTCTCTGATTCCTGAGCCACCAACGCACGCAGCTAGTTCTCACAAATCGTCAGACTGAACTACGGAAACAAAAGCCGCAACTGTAGGCGAATCGGGCTATGATATCGACCCCATCGAATTAGGCACGACGAAAAGTTGCTTTGACGTTCGCGATCGATGTTTTGTTAAATGAAACAATGACGCTGAGGCTGGACTTTCCAACGAAACTGACGAGCAGACATGCGCCGGCGTTTAGTTCGCTGCAGCGTCGGATTTGTTTCCGAGCATTTGGAGAAGAAGTTATGCCAAAAACGATTCAAAGACCCAACAGAAACACTGCAACGCAACGCGTGAAGCCTTCCAGAGTCAATCCCGCGACAGCAGCACCATTCACGCTGGATCAGGAACTGGAGCCATTTGGTACGTGGGTAGGAGAACCGATTTGGGTCCCACCAAAAGACGAAAGCAAGACGCTGGCGACAACTATGGTCAACACTTTAGGATTGTTGACTTCCAAACACGAACGATGGTCAAAAGTCGTCGACGAACACCGAGTTGATTTTACGCAGGTCCGCGAAATCGATCTCCATCGAGCATCAATTCGACTGCCCAAAGGAAAGTTCTACGTCAGTGTTACGGAGCAAGAACATTTCGATTCGATCACGGACGCGGTGCCGAACTGTGTGCGAACTCGTTTGGCCGAGTTTCTGGAAGGCCCGGGAAAACAGAAGGGAGTCAAAGTCTATTACTTGAAGCCATTGTGCGTTGAGATTGGTGACGAATTGATCCTGACAACGCGCGACGACATCGATCAAGCAATTTCGCAAATCCAAGACGAAGTGTTTGCCGAATTCCGCCGTCAGTATTTTCAGAGACTACCGAAGCAGGTCGCAACCGGGACCGCCAACCTTGCCCTAGCAGTGCCTCGGTCAATCGTGAATCATTTCGTACAGCGGCGGCAGAGAGCGATTGATAAGTACCAATCGCATCTGGAGTTTCTGCGGAGAAAGAACGCAATGCGGGCCGCAAAACATATCGCAAGTATCGCACGGATGGATGCACGATCCACCAGATGCTTGGAATCGCAGGAGAACTTGATCGAGCAGACGTGATCGAACAATACGCAGTCGAGCAAAACCTGTCGCGTGCCAAACGCAATCAACTGTTGGGCATCGCAGCCGGATCCATTCCCTGGTTCCTGGCACTTTCAATTGCTACGACTCAACTGGCTTCCGTGAGTTTTGCCGCGGCTATCCCACCTCTCGTCGTCTGCGATCCTGCGTTCGTCGCGGAAATGCCGGGTTCAAACTGAACCGTGCTGAAAATCGGTCACTTCGACGAGGTCGGCGGCATCACACACATCGAGCTGTAATGCCACTTCGTTTAGCATAAAGCCGGTCCGAGTTCATTTTTGCATCGGCAGGGACATCGTCTTCCGGTTGCCGTCACGGACGATCACAACCGGAACCTGCTGCCCCGGTTCTGTGTTTTGAGCGGCGTACGCAAGCAGTTGGCTCGTCGTCATATTGCCGGTCTGCCCGTCGAACGAAACAACGACGTCCGACTTTTTGAAACCGGCTCGCATCGCCGCGCCGTGTGGGCCGTATTGCCCAACATGTTTCACGACGAGTGCCATCTCGTCCGGACCGACACCTGCTGCGCGACGTTGAGCATCATTTGCCGCTTCGAACAATATTCCACCCGTTCCCATTCGACGAAGTGGCCAACTAGAAACTCGCCAGGAGATGTCGCAATACTTCCGCCAATCGCGTTCAAGGGGCAGCCGGAGATTAACTTTGCGACCGGCCCGCCTGACTGTGGCAGCCAGTTCATCAGTCGCATCGGAATTGTGCAGCACCCACTGAACGTCGGCAACTGAGATGATCGGTTGCCCGTTCAGTGACAACAATTCGTCATCTTTGGTGAATTCTGCTAAGTCTGCAGCAGACCCTGGTTCGACATCGCCAACAGTTGCCGCACGCCGAGGATCCATCGTGAGCCCAACAACGTCCGGCAGCGGGTTCGGAAACAACAGGCGGTCTGGGATCGGTTTCCCGGCGTCTCGATAAACTTGACGAGCGGCATCGCGGACTTGATGGCAATGCATGCAACTCTTTGCTGCTGCGCCCGAATAATCGAGCGTCGACTGGTACTTTCCTTTCAGAGAAGGAATGTCATCAGCTGTTTTGAAGTCTGCGTAGCTTTTGTCGATAGCCTGCTTACCGGCCAGGCTACTTCGGTTTTTCGGATACTTCTTGTGGATTTCTAACGCAGCCGACATTGTTTCGGCCAAGCCTGAAATAGAAACGTCTTTTGCGGCTTCTTCGACGCTGCTACGAGTCCCGTAACGCCCATAGATTGTCTTGTCCGCGTTCATGAAGAACACGGCGAACGTCAGATCATAATCAAACTGGAAAAGCGTCAAGTCCAGCTCGTTTGCTTTGACCAAACGGACGCAAACGAACTGGTCGATCAACTCCTTCAGTTTTCCTTCGCGACGGACAACCTGCCCGTCAAAGCCTTCACAGGCGTGTCACGGAATTCAGCGGAACACGACCATCAACGGGTGTTTCGTCCGAGCTGCATCTTCAATAGCCGAATCCAGATCGTCATAGAACCACGACGAATCGTCAGCCAGCGTCGACTTGTCATTTCGAACAGCGACGTCACGTTGGTTTTGTGCATGAGCCGCAGAGACCAGCAGCATCAACGCCGAAAACGCTAAAAAAGAACGGGCCGCTTGCATACGATTCTCCTGCGGAAATTGCTTTCGTAGTTACGGAACGTGGCAACATGATACCAAGTTTTCTGAGGTTCGGTTTTTGACGGCGGATCGCTAACGATTGCGGCGGACAACTTCATTCGGCATCAAGTTTATTTTCCTTCTGAGCTACGTGCGGTTGAGCGATAATGTCGCTGTCGGTGCCGCGGCCGATGCGTGATGAGCTGATCATGTTTCCGGAGCCTTCGCCTCGCCAAAGGATCGCGGCTTTCATTTTCCTTGGTTGCCTGTCGTCAAGCACCGTACAACCGGTGATGATGGTGTCTTGGCAGTTTTCCAGCACCATTCCGTAAGGTGTGCCATCGAGTACTTGGGTGCCCGAAATGTTGACCCTTCGACATCGGATCAGTTCTAGCAGGCCTTCACGCTCGATCTGAATTGTGTCCGGCACGGTGTGGCGTCCGGCTTCGGCGTCTTCGATCAGCACGCCCGAAATGTTGCAGTTCGAGCAATCAACGAAGCGGATGCCGGTTGCAAGCTCGTTTTTGTCGTAGTCCGGATTGTGCCCAAAACAATTCGGCCCAACGACGATGTTTCGCGAGCCTTCGACAAGCAGGTTGCGATGGTGCCCGCTGTAGATGTAGTTTCCTGAAATGGTGATTCCGCGAACCGACGTCAAGTGCATATTGTTCATTTGGCTTCCGATCAGGTTGCCACTGATCGTCCACATGCCCGCCTTGTGATTATCATCGCCGCCGCGCCCGACAAACCGAATGTTCGCGCCGTTGGGACTGTATGTTGCCTGCAGCGTGTTGCTGGCAATCGTGCCTTCTCGCACCGAGCCTTCACCGACGTCAACGTAGATCTCTGCGGTTGGGACGGAA
>JAGQPC010001003.1 GCA_020426925.1 Planctomycetales bacterium
TTACCGAAGCCGGGCTTCCGCCAGATGGAATCATCAAAACTAGAATCGCGTTCGAGCAACTGATCAGTCGCGGAATCGGTGACACGATTCGAGTTTCGCTGACGGTTCCGAACGCTCGAAAGAATGAAGAGATCGAAGCGGGCCGCCAGATCCTTGCCGATATTGCGCTCGGCCGAGTTCGCTCGGTCGTCGATTTCGGCACCGACTCACTGAACATCATCGCCTGCCCGAGTTGCTCTCGAGTCGAGAACGAAGCATTCATCGAGCTGGCAGAAAAGGTCAAGGAGATGACTGCCTACGCGAGCGAGCATGCGCTCACGATCGCCGTGATGGGATGCCGAGTCAACGGTCCCGGCGAAACCGATGACGCCGATCTAGGTCTCTGGTGCGGCCCCAATTTTGTCAATCTAAAACGCCGATCAGAAGAACTTGGCGCGTTCCCCTACGATCAAATCCTCGACAAACTAAAAAGCGAACTAGACAGCCTGATCGCCACGAAGACGTAGAGTGCGGACGCTCTTCGTCGTAGTGGAAGTTGCTGAACTTCCCTGCGGACACTGCATTCAGCTTACAATCAAAGCAGGCCAACGGCCACACAGAGTCAATAACTACGTGGTGTGAACTTGTGATCGAGTAACGACGTGGCCGTAAACGAAAACCTGCTTTGGGCTCAGATCGACGCGAAATGTGACGCTTTCGAGTCAGCGCGGAAGCGAGGCGACGGCGCATTGCTGGCCGATTATCTTGTTGATGATTGGCCGAGCGACCATCGTCGTATCTTGTTACGCGAACTGCTCGATTTGGAGTTGGAGTATCAAACGCGTAACAATAAGCCAATCGACACGTCGCATTACGTCAGCCAGTTTCCTCAATTCTCCGAAGTCATCGGCGACTGCATCCAGCGACATCAAACGCGGCTCAGTAAAGTCACTCCGCACGCGGCGCCAAACACAACGCCGCATCCAGTTCGTCTTCCTACAGAAGCCGGCGATTCGTTGACACTCGGCCCCTACGAATTGATTCAAGAAATCGCGCGAGGCGGAATGGGAGTCGTTTACCGCGCACGAGACCACCGGCTTGACCGAGACGTCGCATTGAAGGTTGTCTTGGCCGGAGAGTTTGCGTCGGATGAAGCAATCGAACGATTTCAGTTTGAAGCAAGTGCAGCGGCTCAGTTAGATCACCCGCATATCGTGCCGATTTTCGATGTGGGCCAAGAAGCAGGGCGACATTACTTTGCGATGGGGTTGGTTGAAGGCCAGGACCTCGCCAAGGCCGTCTCCGAAAACCTATACGATCCTCGCGACGCTGCGAAGCTGATCATAAAGCTTGCCAGCGCGCTGCAGTATGCGCATGACCGAGGAATTCTCCATCGCGATTTGAAGCCGGCCAACGTGCTACTCGACGAACGGCAAGAACCTCGCTTGACCGACTTTGGCTTAGCCAAGAGCCTCAAGTTGGAATCAGACAGTGAGCTTACGAAAACGGGCCAGCTGTTGGGAACGCCGACGTACATGGCACCCGAGCAGGCGAACGGAAAGCTGGACGAGGTCGGGATCGCTACCGATGTCTATTCGCTCGGTGCAATTCTCTACTACGTGCTCACAGGTCGTCCTCCGTTCCGAGCAGCCTCAGTCGCAGAAACTCTGCGGCAGGTCATCGGCGAAGAGCCAGTCAGTCCGAGGGTAATCAACCCCAAGTCGACCGCGATCTTGAGACCATCTGCCTGAAATGTCTCCGAAAGTCGCAGAACGAACGTTACGAATCGTGCGATAATCTTGCCGAAGATTTGCAGCGCTATTTGGGCGGTCGGTCAATCCATGCGCGACCCGTCGGCCGATTCACGCGCGCTGCCCGGTGGGCAAAACGACGTCCGGCCGCAGCGGCATTCGCGACTACCGCGGTACTCCTGGCGGTCGTGACTGTTGTGACTTTGGGCTATCGAACCGAGATGTTGTCGACCGCGGCCCGTCTTGATGCCGCGCAAGAACTCGCTCAAAGCCGCCAACAGACCGCCGAGACCGCGCAGTTCTTTCGCCTTATGCAGGAAGCGGCAACGCTCAACGCCAGACATGAACCGGGTTGGACCTGGAAAGTCGAAGAGTTGCTGGCACGGGCAAATGAGCTGCCGCTGGCGGTTCGCGACGACACGCTCGTGCGAGAGACAATTCTCGCATGCCAGACAAGCTTTGATCTGCGACACCTTCGCACATTGGGCGATCAGTCTCGCGACAGCCGAGACTTACCTGGTTCGATGGCGTTTAGTTCCGACGGGCGTTACTTTGCGTTCGGCCAATCGATCAACGAAGTCGAACCGAAACTCTACGTTTACGACACATCCAACTTCGATGAACCGAAATGGACGTTCTCCTTTGATAGCGAAGCTGATACACAACGTCGCATCGCTCGCGGTGACAAGAAGGTCGACAACGGCTATCGCGCGCTCGGCTTCAGCCCTGACAACCATTGGCTTGCGGCGGGAACTCGGTTTGGCAAAGTATTGGTTTATGATCTCACCGAACCGAGTTCACCCGCGCGCGAATTGGATGTCTTAGAAGACGCCGAAGTTAAGAAGGTCGCATTCTCTCACGACAGCAAGTACTTCTACGCTCTCATTACCAACCAACTTGCCAAGCAATGGGAAGACTTCGAGAAACCAGTCAGTCTGAAAGGCGACATCAAAGACCTTGCCGTTGATCCGACGGGGCGACGTATGGCAATGTCAATTGGTCGTCGCGTTGAAGTGCAAAAAGATTTGGATAGTCCGTTTGATCTCAAATGGACTTTAGTCACTCCAAGCCTAATTGCGTTCTCGGCGGACGGACGCAAGCTTGCCGTGACGACGGACGATGGCGTGGTGCAATACGATTTGACCCATGGGCCGACGGTCCAGCAAGTGATTTCACATAGCAGCGGATCTTGGGAAGTCGGCTCGTTGCGGTACGACGGCAGATACCTGCTGACGGGGAATGGCGAGTGGATTCGCGTGGAAGCAACTTCAGGTCAACTACTGTATCGAATTCCCACCGATGATTTCATGCTCGCCATGGACCCTCAAGGCCAACACTTGGCTGTGCGATCGGGTGAAGCTACGCAACTTTTCAAGCTGAAACAACCGCCAACGCGTAAAACACTGATCGGGTTCACGGACTCGCCCGACAACGTTGCATTCATCGGCTCGACGCTGACGGCAAAGACAGGTCACGGCGCGAAGGACGTCCCAATCTGCAGAAACTACATTTTGCAATGGAACTGTGAAACGGGCGAACAGGTCAGTGCAAGAACACTCCTCGAAGTACACGGCTTGCATGCTTATCCACGCCAAGGCAATATCGCTGTAGCGCCGGGGCTTGTCGTTTCTAACTGCCAGCCGATTGGGCTGGTAACGTGGAGGCCGTTTGGTAGCCCGCAACCTGTAGAGATCCTAACTCCGTTGGGGCAATCCATTAGCTTAGGGACACGCGTCGTGACCGCGGTCGAGGGGGACGCCGCAGTCTCGGCCGCTAAAACGCCGGATGGTCATTCCAAGGTAGTCGTTGTTCCGAGGGGCGAACAGATCACGCTGCGTATTACTGTTCCTGTCGATGACCTTCCGAGGCATTGGCATCGAATGGCGGTAACTGCGGTTGTCAACTGCAAGTTCGTTGCGAACAGCGGACGCGGCGTCTCCATTGGATTCATTCTGCGGACATCGGCTGAAACTTCCGTGTACGACTGGAGACCCAGTGAGTTTGTGAACAGCCTTCGCACCGCAATCGTGGTAAAACGCGACTCTCGATCTAATTTCAAAACAGAACTCGACGCGGCGCCGCCTGTGTCCGGCGCTGCGGCTGCAAGCGAAGACGGAAGTGTGCCTTCTTGCGCTAAGACCCGCTCACCGCCACCAATTAAAAGTTCGACAGCTTCTTTTTTGCCGTACTTCAGAACTGTCTTGTAGAAATCGTTCGATCCATTAACGACATTACTCATCAAATTGGAGCGTTCCTCGGGTTCGATAAACAGTGATACCGTTGTGCGTTTTGTGCCGTCACCATAGAGATCCGACACATCGCCAAGCAGTTCAATAGAAATTTTAAACTTATTCATACGATTACACCTCTCTAGCCAGGGATAGTGATAGCATTGCTGTGAGTGACAAACTTCCTCGAGGGCGAACCTGAGGAACGAAGCCTCGGGGAGGGGATTGTTGGCAGCGGTGTTGCAGCGTGTCTCGGCGCCCTCCCCAAAAACTCGCAAGCTCGTTTTTTACACTCCCGGCGCAGAACTCGCGTAGACACCAATGCCCTCTGCGTAGCCGTCGAAAACACGAGCAGTGCTAACCTTCTTCGACGGCTTCGCGTAGAGCACGCACAACCGCCGCTCGACTGAAGGCCGCCGACAATACGCGTTGAACATCCGCTCCTAAGTGGTCTGCTAACCGGATGGCAAGGTCCACGTCGCGAATACCTTCAAACTGATTCACGATTTTGTCGCCGTAGTAAATCGTCTCGCTGTCCGAATTGAATCCCGATTCGTACGCATCGGTCAGTTCATCAATCCAAGTCGGCGGAATGCCCTTTTGCGTGCAGAGTTCGACCGACCAAATATCGTCTCCAGTACATTCGTCCAAAAGCATTTGTGCTTTAAGTCTCGTCAGCATTTCGTGATCCGCCGGTTCGTTGCCGCGAGCTAGTCGTCGGCCAGTTTCATAAACGCTTCGCTCAAGCAATCCTTGACGTTCTCTGCATCGAGCGATACTTCACCGAACTTCGAGCAGGCAATATCGCCAGCCAATCCGTGAACGTGAACTCCCAAAATGGCTGCGTCCAAGGGCGACAAATCTTGGCTCAGCAGCGAGCTAATGACCCCAGTAAGCACGTCACCGGAACCACCGGTTGCCATGCCCGGATTCCCGGTGTCATTTTCGTGAGTGGTCTGCCCATCGGTGACGAGTGATCGATGCCCCTTGAGTACGACAATGACTCCGTGCCGACATGCAAACTCTGGCGCGCAGGCACGGCACTCAGCAGGTGACAACGTATCGTCACGAACCAACCTGCGAAACTCGCCGACGTGTGGTGTGAGAACCCGAGGACCTCTAGCTTTTGGTAAGCCGCCGTCAAGTTGAGCCAAGGCGTTTAGCGCGTCGGCATCAAAAACCGCGGGGACGCGAATCTTCTCGTAGGCGTCTGCAACGAGTTTGTTAATCGCTTCGCTACGAGACATCCCTGGACCGATTCCGACACTGGTCGAGTGGTTCGCGAGCTCGACCAGCTTCTGTGTCGCCCCAGCTGAAAATTGACCATCGCCAGTGTCCGGCAACGCAACGGTCATGTAGTTTGGTT
>JAGQPC010001004.1 GCA_020426925.1 Planctomycetales bacterium
CTCGGCAGGAGCCTCGGTCTCCCGAACCATTCCATTTCTGTTTCGATCTGAATATTTATGAATTGAAAATGTTTTTTCCGTTCATAGTCGATGGCGTTTCCAAACCAAATTCGGAAAGGATCGACGGGGCGACGTCTATCAATGACGGCGACTGCATTTTGTATGGCTTGTTGCAAAAGAGCACTCCGGGTACTTCCAGAGCGTCAGCGCAATGGTCGGCGCTCCACGCGGCGGTGTTGTCGGTGACGACGTCCGCGGTCAGCTCGCCCAAAACCGTTTCCCACGACGCTCGGTAACCTCGCGCGTAGCCAATGATCAGATCAGGAGCCAGCTCGGTCGCATCTCCGGTGTAGATTTCATCCGAGCGATAAACGTTGCGAATAATCTTTTCGCCGTTGAAGTCCCGGACTGCGTTCAATCGAGCGATCAGTTTTTTTGTGAGTTGTTCCTGCTCTTCACCCGGTTCGACAATGCCATCACGCTCTCGACCCTTAAGATTCAGATAAAGCCCGTTGATGCCAAGCCCGTACGCTTTCGTCCGCGACCAATCGCAATCGACAAGGATTGAGTTGCATTCTCGAGGGTTGAGAAAACCGAAATCTCGCAGCCACGAATTCAGATTAAACTGCCGACCGAAGTTCGCGAAGCCATGGTCGCTCATGACAAAAATCGTCGCGTCGCCGCCGTAGCGATCGTTGACGTCTCCAATGACTCCGTCCAGACGCTGATACAGCTGCTTGACGTATTGATAGTGTTTTCTGGCTTCTGGAGCAGATCGCGTCGGGTGCTTTTCGTTTTCTTCTTCGTTCCACCAAAACATGTGCGACTGCAAATCGCTGCTAGAGAAATAGAAGAACAACAAGCCGTCATCGTAATTCTCAACAGCGTATTCGAAGAGCGCAAGACGTTCGTCTAGTACCATGTTGGCCTGTCGAGCAAACTCGTCATCAACAAAGACTCCGTTCGTTCGAGCTTTGTGATCTTCCTGAAACCCGGTCGTGTAGAAGAGCCCCAGTTGCTTCGAAACGTCTTCGATAAATTCTGGCGGTTCCGAGACTTGAACGGCTGGAGCCGACGGATCGATATTGATCGGAGTCACGTACAAGCGAAAGTTTGGCGCGACCTCTTGCAGGTAAAACCGACAAATGCCGCTGACATGTTGAGTCGGCAACAACTTGGGAGTCGATAACGCAAAATCAACTTTGACCCAGCGACTCCACTGCCCTGGCTTGAGCATGATCTTCTGCCCTTGAAACTCCAACAGAGCAGCATTGGACGACGTGTCGCGATGCACGTCAAATTCGACTTGGACGGCTTCCGGCGATTTCAACATGCTGTTTTCAGGGCCGACCAAAATCGCCTTCGCCGAATCGTTGTCAAACTTCAGCTGCGAACGCTTTCCGCCACCTTCTTCAACACCGTCCGCCGCGGTGTCTTCGCTGAAGTATTGATACGTGCCATAGCCGCCGAGCATGTCGGGCGTACCCATGCCGCTGATGCAGCGGTGGTAACCATACTCCGATGGACTCGGCGGATAGTTGGAAGGCAGATCGTAAAAAGTCGAATCGATCTTTTTGGCATCGAGGAAATCCCAAAACGGCACGCCTTTGCGTTTTAGCTCCGTCGCTGGTGGCTTGTGATTGATGGGCCAAAAGTCGAGTTGCAGATTGTAGTCACCGACTTCCCAACCACCTTCGCCAGGAATCGTCTCGGCACCCGAGTAAAACGGTTCGCACTGCGTGTGCGGGTGACGATGGATGAAGTCAAAGATGCCGTGCGATCCCGGCCCCGAGCCGTTGATAAAATTGGCCCACGCAACGGGACTCTGCGGAGGACAACTCGTGCCGAGATCGGTGAACCCGCCCGCCGCGGCCATCTTTGCGAGGTTCGGAAGCAGTCCGTCTTTGATCATCGAACGACACAGCCGAGGGTCCATGCCGTCGATACCAATGACGATGACCTTCTTGCCGATGCTGCGTGAGACTCGGTTGCAGCCACCAACGAAGTAAGAGCCACCAACCGCTGCGGCGCCGGCCAGCAGACTTCTTCGCGATAGCTTCGTCGATTGATTCGCACTCCTTTTACCTGCACTCATACGGTTACCGATTCTTTCTCGGCAGGAGCCTCGGTCTCCCGTGTCTTGCCAACGTCAGTCGGAGGCGTCCACGTTTCGCTGACATCAAACGGCTGGCCGTCCATGTGGTCGGGAACCGGAACGCCAAACATCTTCAGAATCGTCGGCCCGATTTCCAGCAATCGTGGTCGTTCGGTTTCCAGTTTGCGGTTGCAGAACAGCACGCCTGGCACGACGGATGGATCGACACAATGATCACCGCTCCAAGCTTTGTGATTGTTCGAAAAGGTCTGCTTTCCGGTTTTTCCCACGGCGGTATCCCACGAGACTCGATAGCCAGATGCGTAGCCAACAATCACGTCCGGTGCGTTTGTCTTGTACGGACCGCGGTATGCTCGAGCCGCTTGGTAAGCACGCAGAATCGCCGCATCACCAGTATCGGGGTCGATAAGACTGCGCAGCTTTTCGGCGATCTCTGCACACAAAGCGTCGGCCTCGTCGCCAGACTCAACGATGCCTTGTTCGAACTTGTCTTTGAGATTGATAAAGACTCCAGTCAGCCCTAACGCAAATGCGCGAGTCTTCGACCAATCGACGCCCGCGAGATACTGTTCGCCTCGCCGCGATTCATCAACCACAAGATACCCGTTGTCCTCAAGCCACCGATTCAAATCGACGCAGCGGCGAAATGTATTAAAGCCGTGGTCCGACAACACAATCAACAGAGTGTCTTTGGAATTACATCGCTGCATCGTGCGACCGACCATCTCATCCATGCGAACGTAGAGATCTTCGATCGCGTTTTCCAATTCGGGCGGAACATTGTCGGGGCGAGCTGGATGGTCCTTGTCGTGGTATCGCCAAAACATGTGCTGCATGCGATCCGTGCCATCGAAGACGCAGACGCACAGTCCTTCGGGCACCTTTTCGAGGCTGTCGAAGAACATCTTCTCTCGCTCAAGATCGATGTCGATGCACTGTTGAAGGAAGTGTTCATCTTCCAGCACTTGCTCGCTCAGTCCCCATGTGTCTTCCGCCAAGCCGAGCGTAGCGTACGGACCCTGACGCTTCGACAAATAGATCGGATAGACCTTTGGATAACCGATCGCCATTGCCGGCTTCACGGGATCGATATTGATTGGCGTGACGTACAGACTGAATTCAGGCTCCGTTGCAAGCAGCAAAAATCGACACACGCCCTGTGCAGTTGCTCCAAACCCAATTCTGAACTTCACCGTGATCCAGTCGGTGTATTCGCCGAGCTTGAGCACGTGACTTTCGCCGCTGATTTTGATCACCGCTTTGCTGTCGCTCTTGATCGTCACCGTGAACCGTAGCTTGAGCGAACCGTGAGCCGGATCATCAGGCGCTGGCGGGCCAAGCAAGTGCGAAGTCACGGTGTTACCACTTCGCTGAACGTAGACGACTTCGCCTCCGGTCCTTTCGACGTCGTCAGGTTTTGCGGTGGTGTAGTGCGAGAACGTACCTTGTGTTCCACGCAGGTCGGGAACGCACATCGCGGAAAGCTGGACGCCGCGTAATTTCTCCGGCGGAAACGTAATCGGAACGCGGATTATGCAGTTGAAGATTCCGTAGTCGCTAAGAAAGCTCCAAAACGGTTTGCTCTTTCGCAGCATGCGAACGTCGGGCTTGCTGTAGTTAAACTTCAACGGCCCGAATCCGAACGACTTACGCAGCGATCGAATCTCAACAGAGCTTAGCTTTGGTGCGTACGTTCGCGTATCCGGCGTCAGGAAGTCAAAAATGTTGTGCTTGCCAGGATTCACGCCCGTTTGAAATGACGACCAAGCGACCGGCGAAATCGGCGGCAACGTGCTGGCCAGCGATTTGAAGTCACCTTGCTCACGTAACGATGCAAGATGCGGCAGCTTTCCTTCGCTCAATAGCTTTTCGGTCAAGCCATGATCTAAACCATCGAGCCCCAAAACAACGACGCGTTTGAAACGAGGCTTCTCTGGAGGTTTGCGCCTCAGCAGAATTCGCAGCAACCTGCGAACGGGCCAGGAAACAATCATGAGGATCGCTGAAAAGATCGCGCCGAACACGGCAAGAAACGAACCCGCCAATGCGAAGCCGGCGCCAGGTCCGATGTACGCCAACGCGTGGCCCGGAAGCATTACGACGAGCACCGCGGCGCAGCAGAGAATTCGAATTCGCAAAGCGGTCGATTGTCGTTTCATGTTTTCGCCATAGATTACGTCTAACTGACCGCGACCAGAAGCATTGACCCGGTCAACGAGAAACCTAGGTCTCTCGCTGAGTTCAACTAACTGTGACGACACTATTCAGGACGATCTGGTCCCGCGATCAGCGTCGCGAGTTTTTCGCCCGGCGTCAGCGTCTTGCCATCGAATGCCGAATAACCAGCCGCGTAACGAGTGCTTCGGAACAATCCGGGAGGGCCGCGTCGACCACCATCGCGACCGCCTCGATCTTGATCACGACCGGGACCTCGGTTTGGTGGAGGAGGGCCGCCCGGACCAGGGCCTCGCGCAAAATCAGGCGGTCCGCCAGGTCCTGGCCTGCCGGGTCCGGGTCCGGGAGGTCCACCTGGGCCAGGAGGTCCTCCACGTCCGAACATGTTGCGGCCCGCTTCGGCCATGTCGGCGAGCTGCTTTTGCTGCGCCTCGGTCAAGATTTCGTCCAGCTTCCCATCGACTTCTTTCTGAAGTTCGTCGAGCGATTCCTTCTGCTCGTCGGAAAGTTGAAGCGGGCCACGCACAAACTCGGGCAAGATTTCTCCCGTGCGTGGCATTGGAAATGGTTGGAACGTTCCAGTAACGCCGGGACCACTATCACCTGGTGGCGACGGGTGTTTGTATTGCCAGACTGTTTTGCCTTCGGGCGTCACTTCGAACACGATTCCTTGCGCGCCGGAACAGATAAACGTGTTGCCGTTGGGCAGTCGATGCGCTCCCGAAATGAAGTGCGAAAAGAACGTGGTCTTTTCTTCAGCCGTGTAGCTCCACGTCGCTCGTTCTGGGCCAAACGCTACGTACTCTTCGCGTTCATACGAACCATCGTCTTTTACGGGAAGCACGATTTCATCGACCGAAGAATATTTTCCGTCTTGTCGTTGGCCTCCATTGTTGAACACCAACACGTTGCCGGAACCAGGAAGCCCATCGGGAATCCAGTGAGCATTGTGCTGTTGATAGAGTCGACGGTCTACATTCGATCCGTTGCGGTACGCCTGTGGATTGCCCCAACGGTAAAGCAGGTCACCGCCGTTGCCATGTTTGCCACCCGAGTGCGACGCAGCTTCTTCGGTCGTAGTGCTGTGATCGATGATCCAAAACTCGCTGAAGC
>JAGQPC010001005.1 GCA_020426925.1 Planctomycetales bacterium
TCCGGCGAGACCGTGTACGAAACTTGATTGTGAATCGCGCCGTAGCAGCCAGCGATAACGCAAGCGATGGCCAAGATGTTTGGTGTGAGGATAAGCTTCATCGATAAGGTTTCCAGTCTGCGGTTCTTGGTATGTCGCTGGAATTTTCGTCCTGACCACATTTGGCAATTGTGCTAATATCGCCGATTCATTTTTCCATGTCATTCTGGATCTTTTAAAGTAGAACGCAATGAACCAATCTGGCGACAATGTTAAAAAGCTCCCTACTCGCGACGAAGTAGCCACGAACGATACGTGGGACTTGGCCAGTTTGTATGAATCGAACGATGCGTGGCAGGCCGACTTCAGTAAAGCAAAGTCGGCGATTACGAAATACGATCCTTTCAAAGGCACTTTGTCGTCAGTTGACAAACTCGTTGAACTGCTCGAATTTGATTCAGAAACCGATCGCCTCTTGGAACGCATTGGCTGTTACGCATACTTGCGATCTACCGAAGATCAAACCAACGACGCGGCTCAGCGCATGGTCGCGCAATTCCAAAATGTGGCGTCGCGAGCGGCGGAAGCATCTAGCTTCATTCGACCAGAATTGTTGTCAATTCCGGCGGATGAAATGGATGCGATGATCGCTGACGAAAGGTTGGACCTTTATCGACTGAGCCTAACACGTTTGCTGCGATACCGAGATTACACGCTCAGCAAGAAAGAGGAAGAACTGCTCGCGATGCAGTCGGAAATGGCCGGCGCGATCGGAAAGGCCTTTCGTCAGTTGCTCGACGCCGACATGAAATTCGGCACCATCGAAAACGAAAAAGGCGAAGAAGTCGAACTGAGCCACTCGACGTTTTCTCAGCTGCTGATCTGTCCTGACCGAAATGTGCGAGCAAAAGCGTTCGCTCAATATTACGAGGAAATGAAAGCTCACGAAAACACATTGGCCGCAACGCTCAAAGGCTCTATCGATAAGGATGTCTATTACGCGCGGGCTCGTGGTTATGACAATGCATTGTTCCAGGCGCTCTATCCTGACAATGTTCCACAAAGTGTTTATGACCAGCTGATCGCGACGGTGGGGGACCATTTGCCAGCGGTGCATGAATACTATGAACTCCGTCGGCGGAAGATGGGATTGGATGAGATTCATTTCTACGACACGTACGTTCCGATTTTGCAGGATCTGGAAGTCAGTCGCAGTTGGGACGAGGCGACCGATCTGATCCTCAAATCGCTCGAGCCCTTGGGCGACGAATACTGTTCCGTTTTGGAAAAAGGTCTGCGCGGCCGCTGGTGCGATCGGTATCCGAATAAAGGGAAGAATAGTGGAGCGTTTAGCTACGGGACTTTCGATGGCGATCCTTACATTCTGATGAATTATCAACCGACCGTGCTTCGAGATGTGTTTACGCTCGCTCACGAAGCAGGTCACTCGATGCACAGTTATTACTCGTCAACCCATCAACCGTACGAGTACTACAACTACACGATCTTC
>JAGQPC010001006.1 GCA_020426925.1 Planctomycetales bacterium
AATCTTACATCGGGCCAAGGAATCGTTTATGGATTGACGACGAGATTCCCAGTCCGACGGACGCGCAACGCGAGCTATTCAGTGAGACGCGAACGCGTGTCCCGTCGATGATCGATTTGAAGCATCCGGCACTTATCGGTCCGGTACAAAACCAAGAACACTACATGAACGGCATGGTTGCGCGGCGGAATAATTTCTATGAGCCGATCTTGGGACTCGTGCTGGACGCCTATCGCGAATTTGGCGAACTGACAGGCCGACATTACGGTCTACTGCGAGAGTACAAAACTGACGGTGCCGATACGGTTTTCGTGTCGCTTGGTTCGGCGCGATCTCATAAACTCGTCGTCGACCCTGATGGGCGACTCAGGCATTCCTTCACGTGACAGCCGACGTGCACTGCGTCTCACGGATTCTTTGTACTCGCATGTACGTGACTCTGCAGAAGAGCAACTGCCTACACGGAAACTGGCACATTACTGCCATGAGCGTGGCTGCGATATTGGGCGAGTTCGTCGAGCATTTGCTCGCGTGTTAGAGCGCCAGTTTCGACAAGGATCTCGCTTAGTTGCGGTGCGGAATTTGCCTGCTCAAGAAGAAGCTGTGCTAAATCCTCTTCCGTTAGGAAACCGAGCTCAATCGCGAGTTCGCCAAAAGCCTTTTCCAAATCGTCTGCTTGGACCGTGAAAACTCGCATCACCTGTTTCACCGATAGCTTGCCGCTTTGTATTGCTATCGCGCCAAGCAGCGGCCGCCGGGACAGCTGCTCTCGAACTGCTTCGGCGAACTGGTCGCCGGTGATAATCCCTTTTTTATGCAGATAGCACGCGAACCACATGTTGTTGCCCCTTTATAGCTTGCGGTGGCTTCCGGGTGTCATTTCAGATGCTGTGTATCAATCGTACGTCACAGAAGGCGCGCTCGTATTGCGTAGTTTTACGGTCCGACGACGCGACTCGCCTTTTCGATCTCTTCTCAGTACCGCTTCTTTCGTCCAGGACGTCGGCACATGAGCTCCGCGTCCCGCAAAAATGTGATACACCGTACTGCTGATCAGGTAAGCAATGTCCTCGGCAGCCATCCGCCAAGACAATTCGCGATTGCGGATCGAGCGATGCTTCAATGCATAATCCTTCACTGCCAATTCCTCCGCCGGCAGCGCCTCGAATGGCTAGTCCGGGTCAACGCGTTCACGTGGTTCCCCTGTCCAAAACGCCTTTTCTTCCAGCGGTAGTAACTGAAACGCGGCACACCGAGATGCTGGAGCGAATCGGTAACAGCCATTTCGGTGCAACGTTTCGCATGATTTCATTCAAGTGCGACGAGTCGCCTGATTTCGATTAGTAGAAGTCTTCGTGTGTCGGAGTTCAGTGACCGCTGGAACCAAGTTGGTTCAATTAGCTATCGGCGTTCCGCCGGATGACGACTTGCCCTCGTGCTATATTCACGGACCGTGGCTGACGCAGCAGTTGAACCAGCATCTAAACGCCTTTGTCAGGCTCGCCGAAGCTGAGTTGATGCGGCATAGTCGTCAACTGACTTTAGCCAATCAGCTCCAACGGGAACGCTGGCCTGCTGGCAGTAGTGATCCCACACGGAACCGAATGGCAAAGACTTCAGTTCTTCCATCAGAGCAAGCCGGTGCGTAAAGTTGTCGTCTGCTTCGAGCTGTTGTAGCTGGCAGGTCGGTTCCAGCAAAGCGATTAGCAGTGCTTTGATCATGTTCCGAGTCCCGATGACCCACGCGGCGACTCGGTTGATGCTCGCATCAAAAAAATCGAGCCCGATGTGCGTGCGGTCAAGAAAATCGCCGCGGACCAGTTCGTGAGCGATCGCTAACAAATCGTCCGACATCGTGACGACGTGATCGCTGTCCCATCGCACTCCGCGACTGACGTGCAGAAGCAATTCTGGAACGTACATCAGTACGGAAGAAATCTTGTCGGCGATCGTTTCTGTCGGATGAAAATGGCCTGCGTCTAGGCACAAACATTTTTGCCTGCTGATGGCGTATCCCAAATAGAATTCGTGCGACCCGACGACGTAGCTCTCTGAACCCAGACCAAACAGTTTGCATTCGACGGCATCGATCATGTGATGCGGGTTTAGTTGCTCGGCGAAGATGGTGTCGAGCGATTCGGCGAGCCGCTGGCGCGGGATCGCGCGGCTGGCTGGGTTGTCTTTGTAGCCGTCGGGGATCCAAACGTTGTTCACGCATGGTGAGCCCTGTTCTACGCCCATCGCAGCGCTAATTCTGCGAGCTGCGATTCCGTGCTCGATCCAGAATTGTCGAATCGCGTCGTCTGCGTGAGCTAATGTAAAACCGCTCTGAGCTTTCTCGTGCGCAAAAAACGTCGGGTTGAAATCGAGTGCAACGTGCTGCTCTTTTCCCCAATCGATCCAGCCTTGAAAGTGTGAAACGTCGATTTCGTTTCGGTCGACTCGCCCAGGGAATTCGCCGTAACTCGCGTGCAAATTCAGCCGATGGTTTCCCGGAATTAGCGAGTACGCCATCTGCAGATCCGATCGCAGTTCGCCTGGAGTTCTCGCTCGGCCCGGATAATTGCCCGTGACCGCGAGCCCACCGCCGATATCGAGTCCTTGGTTTTCAAAACCGACAACGTCGTCGCCTTGCCAACAATGCAACGAGATGGAAACGGCTGCGAGCTTCTCGATTGCCGCTTCCGTGTCGACTCCAGATTCGGCGTAGCGATCTTGAGCTAACCGGTACGCTTGTTCGATTTTTTCCGATTGCATGGTTACCGTTTCCGGTGAGTGTGCCGACTCGCAAGCCATGGCTGAAGCGCGTAAGATGTTGACCTTATGAGAGCTCAGAACAGCCGCGCCATTGGTGTGTACGCAAGTCGGCAGCAACCCACTGTCACTTCACCCTCCCTGGGGAGGGTAAAAAACGAGCTTGCGAGTTTTTGGG
>JAGQPC010001007.1 GCA_020426925.1 Planctomycetales bacterium
TCGTGGTTCCAACTACCGGCCCGAGTAATTCGAAAGCGGAAACGGGAGCCAGTGTCAGCATATCGATCCTGGATGGCACAAACGTCCTGACGCCAATTTCCAGCTTCTTTGGATTCGCGTCCTTGGACAATACGGGTTCCGTGACGTTGTCGAATGATTTTGCGGTAGCTGGTGTCGTCAACGAATCGGACGCTGGATCGACGTCCGACGAACACCGCAAGCAATTGAACTATTCTGGCGTTCTAGAGGCGACCGTCGACGCCACGAGTAGTCTGCAGGTTAAGTCCAGCACGTTTTGTATTTCGAATCTGGCAAGCGACGGATTCACGGCTCCTACGTTATCGTACAGCTGCTTTGATCAAAACACCTTCAACTTAGAAATCTCATCGACCGATCCCAACGTGCGTTTTGAACTTGTCAACGTTTCAAGCGTGCCCGAACCAAGCGCGTTTTTCTGTCTCGCAACGATCGGCGCGGGGCTGTGGATTGGTCGAGTGACTATCGTTACGTGGTTTCGTAGGCCTGCAACGTCGATCTGATAGACCACATCCGTGCAACAGAATTCCCTTGACCGGCCTGGATCGAACTTCACGAGCCCCCGGGATGCTGGGGGGGCTCGCTGTCGCTGGCCGGCCGAATGCGGCGATGTGCACTTGACTACTTGACCAATCAAGTGGTTCCGGGGACGCGGAACTCTAATGCACTCGCGTCGACGTTCGCAGCTTCGCATGGTGCTATCGGAGTTCTGACGAGAAACCATCGAAAAAGTCTTCGAACGCTTCATCAACTAACGAATCCCATAAGTCGCCATCTTGACCCGCGTCTTCGTCTTCGTCGGACTCAGGCAGCTCGAACTCCGAATCCGCAGCATCGTGGTCAAAGTCAAAGAGGTGGTGTCCGATCTCATGAACGAGCGTATCAAATAGGCTAATCTCAGTCCATCCAAAGCCGTCCGTGTCGCCATCGAAGTCGATTCGTTTATCGTCAGACAAATCCAGACCGACGAATGATGCAGCAATCTCTAGAAGATCAGACTTTGCGTTCGACAGTTCACTCTTTATGGCCGATGACGCCTCGCGAGCCGTCCAGTAATCGATCGCCGCATTCACCGTACTGTCAACCTGAGCAATCGTGAGCTGGCTCAATGATGCCGTGGGCACAGGCGTTGCAGAGCTCAGGACCAGCGGACTGAGCGGTGCCGAGCTCAAGTACATCTGGTCCACTGTAATCGTGTCAGTCGAACTCGAACCCGCGGTCCGATCCGTATCAACAACTCGAACGATGACCGTGCCCGAAACGGAACTTAGCGGAACGGGGTATAGCGTCAGCGTGCTGCTATTAACGGTGGCCAAGTCCGTCCAAGTTCCGCCATTGTCAGTCGAATAACTGAAGACAAAATCATCACCTTCCGCGTTGTCAGTTCGCGACGCCAGCAGATAGAAGCTGTTGGCATCGGTCACGCCGGACAGAGTCCACTCATGCTCTACAAGGCTCGTGCGGTCCGACTTCTTTCCATTCGTCGTCGTCTCCTGAATTGACTCGGCAACTCCGTCGTCAACAAACGTTGCGGTGTAAGTGTTTGCAGCAACACTGCCCGACACCGTGTTCTCACTGGTTGCCAAGTAGGTCGACACATCGTCATCGGCAACCATCACGGTCGCCGCTGAGGCACTTCCTACCCTGTATTGAGTCCCTGTCTGCAGAGTCAAAACAATGCTTTCCGTACCCTCTTGAGCAAGGTCATCGATCGGGTTTACCTGCAAATCGACAAATGTCTGATCTGCCGGAATCGTAATTGTGGCAGATAGCAAATCGTAGTCTGCTCCGTTCGTTGCCGTTCCGCCGATGGAGTAACTGATATCAAGCGGACTGGAGGAAACTTCCGAACGTTCGAATCGATAGAGCCCAATGTCGGCCGGGTTGTTCTCGGTCGCAGCAGCATCGACTGCCGTGACAGTCACGATCGGACGCAGGTCTTCTCGGAGTGATTCAAAGTACAAATGGTCGATGGTAACCGTATCGAGCACTGGAGCCGCACTGCCCTTCGCCGGTGACCGATCCGTATCAATGACACGAACTAAAACGTCTCCCGTTACGTTTAGGCCAGTCACGGTAAGGTTTTGATAGGGCGTGGTCTGGTCGATCGTTCCCAAGACCGTCCAGTTGGTACCGCCATCTGTTGTGTATTCGAAGCGGAAGTTGTCGTCTGCCCCGCTCGATTGGAATGCGTCAACACCGAACGTCGTCGCGCCGGATAGACCAGGGAACGACCAGTGGTATTCCAATGCGCTTCCGTACTTTGGCTTTCGTCCTCCCGTCACGGCCACCGAGGCCTCCGTCATGGCTTGGGCACCCAATCCGACATCATGTGTGTCCGCAATAACACCTGACTCCGTACCTTCGATCAAACCAGCCGCGTAAGTCACGTCGGCGTAAGCGCGATTCATGATTGGAACGTCATTGTCCAAGTTCGTGACAGAAACGTCGGCAGCGTCAAGTCCGTCATAGCTGGTGTCCGCACTAATCGCTGGTCCAGTTACGATCGAATAGACGATATCACCGTCAAGTGATCCAGCGAGCAGGTCGTCGACGGGACTGACCGACACCGTAACTGGGCCGGAATCGCCCGCAGCAAAAACGACCTCGGTTACACTAATCGTACCCTCCGTCGTGTCGGACGAGTTGATCGGAATCGTCACCATCGCAGTCGGGACTGAACCTAGTGAGATCTCAAAACTCTGAGCAGCTCCACCTTCCGTGGTAACGAGCGTCGTTGGAGTGACAACGATACTTCCTAGCGATGGAGTCACTGGGGCGGTTGGCAAACTTGTCAGTGGTCCCTCTGCAGTGCCATGTCCGTCGGTGTAGCTGACCTGGACACTAATCTGCGAACCGACGTCGGCACTGCTTAGCGAATAGGTTCCCGCGGTTGCTCCTGAGATTTCAACCGCGTCTCGCAGCCACTGGAAGGCGAACGGACCTAGACCATCTGCATCACTGATGCCACTAGTATCTGCGGTGAGAATTTGTCCTTGTTGCGCCGCACCTACGATCACGGGCAAACCAACCGGTGCATCGTTGACGGGGCTGATCGAGATCGTAAACAGTTGTGGAGCACTTGTGTCCGAACCACCGCTGGCTGTGCCGCCATCGTCGTGAAGCAGAACGCTTACCGTAGCAAGACCGAAAGCGTCGGCTGCGGGAGTGTAGGTCAGTGTTCCATCTGACGAGATGGTTGGTTGGGCAGCAAACAATGCCGTGTTATCGTTGCTGACGATGAAATCCACCAATTGGCTCGATTCACTAGCCGGTCCGGGACTGATGTTTGTCGCCCATGCCATCACCGTTTGCGGACCAGAATCCTCAGCGACCACTTGGTCGGCTCCAGTGGTAAAACTGGGAGCGACATTCGCTGTGCCACCGTCGTTGCGATGATTTCCAAAATCGGCCTCAATGCAAATCACGCCGTCGTCACAATCTTCGAACTCATAGCCATCTCCACTAATCGGAGTTCCCAAGACAACGGGAATAGAACCGAGTACGACGTCTGTTCCTTCGCGAACGAATTGCATGTCAAAGCGGTGCG
>JAGQPC010001008.1 GCA_020426925.1 Planctomycetales bacterium
CGACGTTCGCCTCGCTCCAGCCCGCCCACAAAAAATCGAGAGCGTACAAATCGTTCCGCTAACACTACCGGCGCTGGTTGGCACTGAATTTAGCCCGCTGCTCAAACTGAAAATCGAAGCGACCGGCACCTTGAATCCGATTTCATTGACGGAATTGCAAGGACGACTCGAAGGCAGTGAGAACATCGAGACGCTTCACGTGAGTCGCGGCGACCGTGGTGTAAGCTCTCAACTCATAGATTTATTCGAACCCGATTCGTCGGCAAGCTGGAAGGTTGCGCCGCAGAAACTTGCCGATGGCGAGAACTTCATTTGGATTGGCTGCAAGCTGAAGAAGAACGCTAACATTGACAGCCGTGTTGGGGCAAAGGTTGAGCAAGTCAGATTCTCAAACGGAAAGACCTTCAAGCTGGATGCTCCGGCGTCGATTCAGCGGATGGGACTCGCCCTACGTAAAGCGGGCGATGACGGTGTGCATACATTCCGCATTCCCGGCTTGGCCACGACAAACAGAGGAACGCTGATCGGTGTGTACGACGTTCGACGACGCAGTGGTGGCGATCTTCCGGGTGACATCGATGTTGGCATGTCGCGGTCGACCGATGACGGCCACACGTGGGAGCCCATGAAAATCATCATGGACATGGGCGACGACCCGACGTGGCGTTATGACGGCATTGGCGATCCGGCAGTCCTTGTTGACAGAAACACGGACACGATCTGGGTTGCGGCGACCTGGAGTCATGGTGATCGGTCATGGCATGGCTCGGGGCCGGGACTGACGCCGGAAGAAACTGGCCAGCTGCTGCTGGTTCGCAGCGGCGACGACGGCGTCACGTGGTCCAAGCCGATCAACATCACAAAGCAAGTGAAGAAACCCGAGTGGTGTTTCATCCTTCAGGGCCCAGGCAAAGGCATCACGATGCGCGACGGTACACTTGTGTTCGCCGCTCAGCACCAGGACTCTCTGGATAGAAAACGTCTGCCGCATGCGACGATCATCTACTCGAAAGACCATGGTGAGACGTGGAAAGTCGGTACAGACGCGTTCGACGACACGACCGAAGCACAGGTCGTTGAAGCTGAGCCAGGCGTGTTAATGCTCAACTGCCGCTACAACCGCAGTTCGACGCGAGTCGTCATGACAACGCGCGACATGGGCCGAACGTGGCAGAAGCATCCAACGTCGGAACGGGCATTGATCGAACCCAATGCGTGCATGGCGAGCTTGATCGACGCAGACCGTGAGTTGGGAAAGGCTGGCGGCAGTTGGCTGCTGTTCTCCAATCCTGACAGCACCAGTGGGCGCCGCCGCATCACAATCAAAGCATCGCCGGACCGTGGTATCACGTGGCCAAAAGAACATCGTATTTTGCTGGATGAAGGCACTGGCGCTGGCTATTCGTGCATGACGATGATCGACGAAGAGACGGTTGGGATTTTGTATGAAGGCAGCCGGGCTCACCTGACATTTCAGCGAATCCCACTGCGCGACATCACTCGTAAGCCAGCTACGGACGAAAGTAGTCGCTCCACTAACCAATCGCTGAATATGTCGCGTGTGTTCAGCGACCACATGGTGCTGCAAGCCGACGCTCCACTCCCGGTCTGGGGTCAGGCGAAGCCAGGCAGTACGGTTGCAGTCCAGCTCGGCGACGAAACGCTCGAGAGCGCAGCCAACAGCCATGGCGATTGGATTGTTCGCTTCCCACCGCGAGACGTGAGCGCGGTTGCCACTGAGCTAACCGTACGATCGGGCGATGATCGACTCGAGTTCACGGACGTGTTGGTTGGCGAGGTTTGGCTGTGTGCTGGCCAGTCCAATATGGAGTGGATGTTGAGTCAGTCCGCCAATGGCGTTGAGGAGTTGTCGGCAGCTGATCATCCACAGTTACGCCTTCTGCATCTGATAGGTGGTGCTCGCGGCAGTTCGGTCAGCTACACGCAAAAGCATGTCGCTCGATTAACGCCTGCGACCTATTGCGAGGGCGAGTGGAAGGTGGCGTCTGCGGACTCTGCCCGGAGCTTCTCCGCGGTCGCGTGGTATTTTGGCCGTTACCTGCAGCAAGAACTGAAGGTCCCGATCGGGTTGATCTGCCCGGCGGTTGGTGGCACTCCGACCGAAGCGTGGATTCCGCGTGAAGCTTTAGAGGCCGACTCGGATCTGAAAGGGCTGGTGGCCGGCAACTGGCTCGACAATGAACGGCTTAGCGACTTTTGCCGGACTCGTGGAGCGGAGAATTTACTCGCCGCTATTCAGGCAGGCGAACAAATTCCTGGCGACGAGCTTGGGCTAAACCATCCCTTCAAGCCGGGCTTCATGTGGGACGCAGGAATCGAGCCGCTGATTCCATACGCGATCCGTGGAACTATCTGGTACCAGGGTGAATCGAACGCCGAGACACCCTCGAGAGTCCGCGAACACGGCCGTCTGTTTCCTCTTTTGATTGAGCAGTGGCGAGCACGTTGGGGACAGGGTGACTTCCCGTTTCTCTACGTTCAGCTTCCAGCGATGAACCGACCCGATTGGCCGTCGTTCCGAGACGGGCAGCGTCGTGTGCTTGCTCAGCTGAAAAATGTCGGCATGGCGATTACCATCGACACTGGTCATCCGTCAAACGTGCACCCAATGTTGAAGAAACCGGTTGGCGAACGACTAGCGAAGTTGGCGCTTGGAACAACGTACAGAAAGTCGATGACGTTTTCCGGACCGTTGTTCGCGCTCGCCGAACGCGATGGCGGATCGCTCGTCGTTGAATTCCAACATGTTGGCGATGGCCTTATGTCATCTGATGGCGGGCCGCTGCGGCACTTTGAGGCGTGTGGCAAAGATGGTGTTTTCTACGCCGCAACCGCGAGGATTACAGGCAGAGACAGAGTCGCAGTTTCCAGCCCACGTGTACCCGAACCTCGCGAGGTACGCTACGGGTGGCTGCCGTATCCCGATCCGGCGGTCAATCTCGTCAACAGCGCTGGCCTCCCGGCGTCACCGTTCACTACGGAAAAGTGAGGAACGCTTCCTTCCGGCACCCGATTGCCGATCTCGATTCGCGACGCCATCGTGATCAAGGCGACCGCGTGAAAGCAAGCTCACGATGCCGTCATTCGCGACGTCAAGCTGCTCATTCGCCTGACGGTCGCGTCGACCAGTTTCGGTTCGATGAAAGCAAAGTTGCCGATCAGCATTGCGAGACCGAATGTGATCATTCCCAGATACATCGCGATGCCTCCGTGGACGGCAACTGCTAGTACCAGAATGATCGGTCGTGAGAGTCTCGGCCAGACCAAAACACAATAGAACGTTTCCCAAAACACAGTCACGTGGCTGAGTAGGGCAATCACGTGCGGCCATCGTCCAAGCCACGTGGCATCGAGCGACTGGTATTCGAAACTCGCGATTGCAAACCACACCGCGCTGCCGTCCCACCATGTCCCGCCTCGCATTTTCGCAATACCCGCGAACAGGTACATGATGCACATGTGGCACTGAATCAACCGAATCGCAACGTTCGCCGAGACTGTTGGCTGATGTGCTCGATTCGTTCCTGACTTTCTTTTTGCCAGCCAATTATCAACTGAATAGGCGGCACCGCACGGACCCACGATCAAGTACATCGCGAGCATGGCGTTTACTTGGTCCAAGCCGAATTGTGCGCCGATCAGGCGATGCGAATAAGAAACCGTAATGCACAATGCTAAAGCCGCAGCAATTCTCGACATGAAGCCGATCATCAAACAAAAGAGGACGACCAGCGACACTGCGTGAACTATCCACATTACAGGTGGCGATTGCACGTACCACAGAAAACTCGACGCCGTCCCGCCGGAATGAATTTCGCGGGACAGATCGGAGGAAATCCAGCTGTCAGCTCCAACAAAAGCGTTCAAATCGATCGCATAAACAACGTGCGTATACACCAGCATCGCACCGCCCATGATGCGAATTGCCGCAAGTGTCTGCGGTGCGGTTGGAGTGAACCAGAATCGACACCAGCAAGCGAGTACGTCGCGACACCATTGCACTACCGCTGAAAAGACCGTCGCGGGTTGCTCGGTGGCCTCCTGCACGATCGTGGGTCTGGGTTGCGTTCGAGTCTTCGTTTTCATGGCGTCGGGAGATCTTGTAGCAATTCGCTCGAATTCAGAAAGTCTTCCAAGTCATCAGTCGGAACTGGCCATTCATCGATTGTTTGATACAGGCTGGGGTCGTTGATTTTTAACCCGCCGTTCTGCACATCGCTCCAAGAGGGCAATGCATGTTCGATCATTTTGAGCGTCACCTTTTCCGTGCCGTACATGGAGACCAGATGTCGGCGAAACGATTCAAACTTGGCTTCATATCGATCGCGGCGGCGTCGCCATTCGGCGCGAACTTCGTCGGGCTCGCTGTCTGGAATTGAGGGCGGCGCATAGTCGCTAAACAACTGCTCACTGAGCATAAAATGGCGGTGGTACAAAAGCCGAGGCCAATGACGTTTCTTGTCCGGAAACGTTTGTTCAATGACGGTCCCGTCATCCTTTTCAACGCGGTATTCAATCAGATGACTCGGCCCAGGATCTGGAGCAAAGAACGCGTACCCATGGTTCAAGTGCAAGAACGTTGTGTACGGCAAAAAAGTCTCACGGGCGTCAGCAGCCAGCGGTGATAACGCTTGGGTCGAAGAGCTGATGAACGTAAACGGTGGAATTAAGACAGCAGTTAGATGCAGGCAAATCAGAATGCTCCACAGCCACCAAAG
Organism: Planctomycetales bacterium; assembly: GCA_020426925.1. GTDB lineage: Bacteria > Planctomycetota > Planctomycetia > Pirellulales > Pirellulaceae > JAGQPC01. The sequence continues at coordinate 4,740 of JAGQPC010001008.1, forward strand.
TTTTGGCAGATCGGCGGCTGGTGCCTCGCAAACATCACTTTGATCAGAATTCGGCATCGTCGCTCCGTCTTGTGCCTGTACTTCCTACATTATTATGGTCAATCGGTTCTTCGATGGCAGCAGAGCGAAGCGAGCCGCCCGGTGTTTTGGCCCGCCGGTTGCAAGCGTTGCGTGTATGTTACGTCAAGATTTCAAACACGCGGATCGTACTTTGTGAGATAATGGACGTCAAGATCCTGAATTGGTTCGAAGCAAACCGTCGGCATTTTCCTTTAAACGCGTGCGGCTAATTGTTGGCAGGCAACTACGCGACGTCCGAATTGCTCGATTCAATGACGACAGCTTTGCGGCCTTGCAGCGACGCGGGACGAGCGAGAAAGCGTGGCTCGCCGTCAATACAAATGGTTGCTTTTGCATCGCTAGGTAAATCGGTAATTAAGAGTTCGCCCGGTCGCAGTCGTGGCAGATCGCTGGCGTGAATGTGGATCGGTCCCAGCGTCGCGCGTAGCTGGCACATGCCGGATTGCGGAGAAGGCATGGACGTGGCCGAATCCGCAGGTCCGCACAGCCGAGCGATCATTTTGTGTACAGCTCGAAGAGGCAAGCACAACGTGATGTCGCCCGTTTGATCAGAGACTCGAGTCCGGAACGTCATCGTAATTGTTTCTTCCGCGGGCGCCACAATTCGCACTCGCTGAGCGTTGGTTTCGATCTGATCGATAGACAGGTCAACCGCAAGAACATGCTCCCACGCATCGTGCAATTCGTTCAGCAGCACGTTTGTGATTCGAATGGTGAGTCGCCGTTCAATTTGGGTAAGCGGGCGATTCGGAGGTTCAACCGGTTGGCGCCCTCCGCCCAGCATGCAGTCGATCAACGGATAGAGGACGTTCGGTGCAAAATCGATCCCCAGCTGATCTCGCAGCGGTCTGGCGTTGAGTGTAACCAGGCAAGTTGGGCTTGTGCGACTGAAAATAAACTTGCTGTAGGTGTCAATCGCTAGCGGCTGCAATTGGACGTCAACGATCTGTTGTAGCAAATCGGACAACACAATCGAAAACCGTTTAGCTACCGACTGGTGAAACGCATCTATCGCAGCGAGCTGCTCATCCGTAATGTCCGAATGCGGCTCGTCACGACTGCCCACGGTGGGAAAGACATTCAGCGGCGACGTGTCGGAATTCGGGCGAATTGGAGTGGAGAGCAGTTCGCGTTCTTGTTGGGAGAGCGATTCCGACACACCTTACCTCGCAGTTTATGCCGGATGGTACGCATAGGTTATCGATTCGGGAATAGAGATTTGTCCGTGCAATCGGATGCTCGCTTGCGTTCGCGACCCGCGCAAAAGTAGAGCTGCCCAACAGAGGTTGAAGGCAGCTCGCTCCCACGCAAATGGCTTGTCGCGTAATCAGTACGATCACATTTTGTCATTACCCGCTGGCAGCACTTTGCCATACAGATGTCGAACACGCGTCAGTCGACGAACTTCAGCAACGCGTCGTCGCTTTGGTTTATCGCGGGCTGTGGAGTCTTTGCTGATGCTTGCGACGGCGCTGATAGCGTTAGCCGTGGGGCACTCGCGTTCGCAACCGGCCGCATCGCAGCCGCTCGGCGGTTTCGGTATTGCCTGGGTGCTCGGCTTCGCTGTGCGTTTGCGTTCGCACTCGGCGCTGAGGCTTGCTTGTTCGTTAAGCCAGTACCTCCGATTGGAAGCAAGTTCGAGAATAATCCCGACGGCGTACGTCTGAGTGCGTTTCGGCGCGGCTCCGACTGCGCGGTTCCTGGAATCGGCTGAAAGTGGGCAGCTCTCCGAACATGTGACTGAGGACCGGTTGTGTTTGGAATTGGCCGAGGCCCAAGCGAAGCCGAGTCGTCCTGAAATGGATCAGCTCCTTCGGCTGGGGCTGGCTGCGGTTGACCTTCTGCGGGAGCTGGCTGAACGACAGTTCCAGACCCGATGACAGCTCCCCCACTGCAGTCTGCGCAGCCCGTGCAATCAGGCGCTGAGCAGCACATGGAACACGCACCTGCATGAAGCAATGGCAGGCAGCCTCCATCGCAACCGTACGTGTCGCACGCGTTGCAGCCTTTGGGACCGAGCAGTTTGCCAAATAGACTTTTGAGGCCGCAGTCAAGTCCGCGGAGCTTGTCCGCGATATAGCACGTGTCGCATGGATTTGGGCACGGTGGAAACAAACCGATTTTTGCACCGCACGGAGGACACGAAGATATGCATTGCGTGCCCCATACTGTTCCACCGCAGCAATCGGAGCAGCTATCACAGCCCGAGCTATAGACGGTCGACGCGTCGTGAATAACCTGCCCCGCGTTGCAGTCACAGCCAGCTTGATGGACGTTGCTGCTGGGAACGCGGTCGAGCGTTTGCACTTGTGCAGTCGAAACTCCGGAACATGACACGAACGCGGCGAGTACGACCGCGATCCGAGTGTGGACATTTGTCCGCCAAGGACATTTCATTTGTGGATCCCTCCTAAGATTTGCGTGGGCGGCAGCGAAGCGAATGCGTCCCGCCGTGGGGCATTGAGAAATGCAGATTCTGGGCACCTGCGCACTCTCAAGATCGCCTGGTCAGATCATCGAACCGGCACCACTCGGAGAACCAGGAGTTTTCATGCGAGCGGCAAGCCTGCCGCAGTCTTCCCGAGACCCCTGGTCTGTGTATGTTGCCGTTTGTCGGAAGTAGAGTCAGTGGCAGCTACGCCTTCGACTGCGTCGCAGCCGAGATCGAAAAAATCGCCGTAGCAGGCACATCGTTAGAAAACGCAGTTTGACCCAAAGCCGCAGTCGCCGGCGTTTTCGTGCTTTGCGGCGGCCTGCTGGCTGCTCAATTCGTAAGGACAAGGCAGGCAGTACGTGCCTCGGGTTTTCCGCCAATTACGCTGTCGCTATACTGGCGACAACTGTAGGCGTGCAGAAGAAGCAAGCGAACTAGCTTGATTAATCGCCGAAATCTGCAGTCAAATCAATCACAGCGGCGCAAGTCCCACAGTACTGGGCCAAACCGTACTGGAATCCCGCGGAATTGCCGCACACGCAACGAGCATCTTTCATGACAGATTCGGACAAAAAAGGTCACTGGCAATTCCTGGCAAATCTTCTAGGTGCCAAGCCGGAAGTCGACGACAGTGCCACGACTGAAAGTACTCCCAAGCAAACATCTGACGAAGAGGCGTTGGAATCGGCGCCAGCTCCGCCATCTCGGCCGAAAAAGAAGAAAGCTGAGAAAAAGAAATCAGGCTCCGGCGGCACGCGTCACTGGGGAGGAATCGCTTCGGCTCTTGGGCTGAAGGAAGAAAGTGCCGAGGAAGATTTGTCGCACGGCGATAGCTCATCGCAAGATGACGTGTCGCTGGAAGCAGAGTCGATCGAAGCGGAGCATACTGCCTCACAGGCTCCGGCCGAACAGCCAGAAGCCAAATCTGCTGATGACGAATTGTCGGACGACCCGCTGGCGAATTGGGGTAAGCGACCACAAGCTCAGCGAAAGAACGAGCCGCTCGCGGAAATGTTCAAACCGAGTGAAGGATTTGTCGATCCGGAGCCCAATGTAACGCGACGAATGGTTGACGACGTCGGTTTTGCCGCGGGCTCGTTTGGAAGTCAGGAACAGAAAGAAGAACGCGAGACCACTCGAAGTCGCCATTCCGAATCAAGCTCTGACGACGATGAATCTCGACAGCGTAGCAGGCGTGGGCGAGGGCGGCGGCGAGGCAGAGACCGTGAGCGAGGCACAGAAGAAGCTGCAGATCGCTCGTGGGATGACGACGTCCAGCCGGCCGAAATCGCGGAAGACGTAGCAGAAAGCCGATACGAAAACGATGATGATTCGGACGAACCACGCCGAGATCGCGAAGGCCGACGTCCTCGCAGGAGACGGGGACGACGTGGTCGCGAGCGGGCCGAACGAGATGAGTTGTCCGAGGACCTTGAAGGAGATCGAGACGACTTGGACGTTCGGTCAAACGCGGAAGATGAAGAGGAAGCTCGTT
>JAGQPC010001009.1 GCA_020426925.1 Planctomycetales bacterium
GACGAAAGCAATTGACGACGACCGTTAATCACTTGCTGTTCGATTTGGTCCAGCTGGAATCGAGGCGCGAAGCCACCGTGATATTCTTCGGTGGTTTGACGGAACTCGCGGACGAGCGTGAAGTAGTTCTGCGTGTTGATTTCGATCTGTCGGAATTGGCGAATGAGCGCGTAGTATTGCGTCGCTAAATCAACAAAAAGCTGCTTGCGGAATCGAGCGTAATCTCGAGCCTGGTAAATAACGTCGCGCTCGGCTTGCGTGAGCGATTCCAACAAAATGTCGCGTTGTAGAATGCTCTGCGAAATATCAAAAAACAAGTCAGAGCCGACATCAGCGGCGAAGCCTTGCGGTCCATTAAACGTCAGAATCACCGAATTGCTGAAACGCGCAAGTATATCTCCGCCAGTCCACAGCATGCGGTCTAGCTGAAGGCCTGTCGGAACTGACAGCGTGTCGTCGGTGATTCCTGCAACGCGATTGTGACGGTAGTTTGCCGCGGTCCGGTTTCCGCCAACGGACGGTTTCAGTTGGTACTGAAAGCGTTCCAAAGTTAAGGCCAATGCCACAGAGTACAGCGTCTCTTTTTGGCTTTGCAGGTCGCGGCTATTCAGGTGAGCTAGGTCAATTATGTCTTCCAACGCCAACCTGGGCGAGTCATCGATGAGGTCTTCAATTGGAGCCTCGCCGAAGGTTAGCAAGTACTCTTCACGAATGCTGTTGAACTCCAGCATCCGGCTGAGACATTCTCGCGGAACGGAATTCCAATATTCGATCGGAATTTCAGCCTTCGTTTGCGATCGCTGAGTCTTCTTTGGTACGGGCAGCGACTCGGAAGTACTTTCATCAGCTTGCGACCGCTGCCCATCGGCCGTGTTCAATTGGCCGTTCCCAGTCGACAAATCCGGCTTCGGGTTAGGCGGCTGATGAAATGCGACCATTTGAATTTGGGGTCTCGGCCACTTGCCAAGACCCTGTGTTCCTTCTGGCGTGTCGGTTTCCGGCTCCGGTTCGGGCAGCAGGCGAACGTCGCCGTCGTCGATTGGCTCGCTGTGTGCTTCCGGCTGTCTCTCATTTGCCGGACGACCAGTTGCAGCTTGCGGACGGAACCTTTCGGGATCTCGGTCTGGGATGGGCGGCAGCTCGTATTCGTATAACTGCGGCGAAGGATTCGGCAAGGTCGGGCAGTCGACAACTGGATTGTTGTACAACCGAGAATCTGGCCGTGGATAAACCGTGAAATCGTTTTCGGGCTGCCACGGCGCGCAATCAGTCTTCTGGTGGAGAATTGTATACGAATCTCGATCCGCTCGCAGTCGGTAGTGGCTGCGCGAACAACCGGACGACAGCGCAACGGTCGCGCACGTTGTCAAAACAAGGAACGATGGTAAACGCATGATTTAGCGATCGTGTCTGCCGCCGTTCATGGGTGGGATGCCGAATGGCGAACGGCGTTTTCGAAAAGGACGCAAATGGTGGGTATTGTCTCGCTTCCACTCTTTGCATCGGTGAGTCACGTGCTGCGGCATGAACAAATCATGCTCAAACTGCTGACGATAGCGGTTGTAATCCGCTTGCATGTAAGATGCTATCGCTGCTTCATGGAGACAAAGCCAACCACGATCGAAACGATAGCACAGATGAACAGGCCTGCGATTCGCAAGTAGTGAATCCACGTGCGATAGGCGAGATCGCTTTCGAGCGTCTCTTTGAATAGCTCGTCGTTTGTTGCGCGAGCCTGGTGCAGATCGACGCTGATGTCGGGAGTGCCGAATGCCAGCAGCCCAAAAGCCACCACAACCATCGCCAATGCGGTCAAAAACATGAACGGAGGAAACAATGTCCGAACTAGTCCTCCACTACTCATGACGCAACGCCTCAATCGGATCCATCAACGCTGCGCGTCTGGCGGGATAGATTCCAAAAATAATTCCGATGCCAACGGAAATGCCAAACGCAAGCACGACAGACCACCACTGTACAACCGTTGTGATTTCAGAAAAGTAGTTCACCACGAAAGGTATCACAATACCAGCAACAACTCCGAGAACTCCACCCACGGAGGACAGCAGCACCGTTTCGACCAAGAACTGCAATGTGATATCTCGCTGTTTGGCGCCGAGCGCTCGGCGAATTCCGATTTCTCGCGTCCGTTCAGTCACGCTCGCGAGCATAATGTTCATGATTCCAATGCCGCCGACCAACAGGGAGATTCCGGCAATCGAACCTAGCACAATGTTCCAGATTCGTTTTTCCTCTTCCGCACGCTGTAGCAGCTCAAGCGGAATGACTAAGCGAAAATCGTGTTTGTTGGGATGCGATTTTTCCAACAAAATCTGCGCCATCCCGGCGGTTTGGCTGACAAATCGAGAATCAGCGACGCGGAGTGTGATTTCGTTTAACTCCGTGCGTTCGAAGCTACGGCTTCCGGCGCTGCTGATTTGCTGGACATCGCCGAAGCGATTTTGAGCGCAGGAAATTGGAATGTAGATGTCGTCGTTTAAGTCCTGTTGTCCAACGGCTCCAGGAGTCGCGTTACCGCTGGCGGTGGACGACAGCACGCCGATGACTCGATACACGTCTTCGCCCAAATGAATCGTTTGCCCCATCGGATCCTTAAACTGAAACAACCGCTGAGCTGCTCCAGCGCCAAGTACCGCCACATTCGACGTATTCTGCACGTCTGGTCCGGTGATGAATCGACCACGCCTTAGACGAATCGGTTTGATCTTCACATAGTCGGGCGTTGTTCCCAGGATTCGAGCGTTCGGGATCCAAAGTTCGCCCGATGAAGCCTGTTTCTTCAGTAGCGATATTGCTACGGCATCGGTGATTGTGGGCAGCGTGTGCTTGAGACGCTCGAAGTCTCGGTACAACAAGCCATACTCGAGAATACTATCGGCTTGCTGTTGCTGCTGAGCCGCGTTGTTTTGATCGTCGTTACTGCCTTGTTCGCCAGGCTTGACGCTGCGAATGATGACATTATTTGCGCCCAGCTGGCGGATTTGTTCGAGAGCTTCTTGCTTCGATCCTTCACCGATCGCAAGCATCGATATCACGGATCCAGCACCGAGGATTACACCGAGGACTGTAAGCAGGCTTCGGAGTTTATGCAGCAGGAGATTTTTTATGCCGATCTTGATCGTTTGCCACTGCATGGATTACGACTCAGCGGCATCCGGTCCCGGCTGGCGTGCTTCACCTCCGCCACCGCGAGGTCCACGTTGACCATTGCCGCCACCAGGGCGATTGCCGCCGCCTGGACCTCCTCCGGGACGACCGCGCATGCCAGGTCCTGCGCCGCCAGGTCCACCTCGCTGTCGCCCAGCACCGCCTTCTCCACTAGGACCGCCGCGCCCCTCGAATGCTGGAAACGCGGATGTGGATTCTTGGTCGGACTCTGAGCGGTGGTCATCTGGGTCGAAGTCCTGCATCGATTCAGGCAGTTCCGGCGAACCTTCCTCAGGAGAAATCTCCTTGGTATCGCTCTGCTCATCAGTCTTTTGCGTGTCCACAATATCCATCGGATTCAGGACGACTTGGTCTCCGTCGTCGACTCCTTCAATCACGTGCACAAACTTATCATTCGATCGACCGATTTTCACGTCGCGGCGTTCGACACCACCTTGAGTCTTGACGTAGCACCACGTGTTGCGTTCGACCTGAACGACTGCCTGAACAGGAACTGACACGACATCCTTCAGCTCTTCAACGTGGATATTTACCACCGCGGTCATTCCCGGCTTCAATTCATTCGCTTGCACTTCGTCGATTAGCCTGACGATCGTGTCGTATGTCTTCACGCTAGATGACCCCATCCAACCGCCGTTGGACGAAGGCACGACGGCTACTTTGTCGACAATGGCACGGTAGGTTTTGTCGGGAAACGCATCCACTTTCACGGTCGCGGGCAGGTCTTTTTGCACGTGGTCCAACACGGCTTCGTGCACTTGAGTCTTGACTTGCATGCGGCTGAGATCCGGAATTGTCAAAATCGTTTGGCGTTCTCGAACGAGTGCCCCTTCGTAGATTTCCATTCCGCCGCGTCGCTCACGATGGTAAACGACCATGCCATCATGCGGCGCGTAGATCTTGCAGTTTTCAAATTGCTGCTCTAGTCGTTCACGCCGTTCTTTCTCTTTCGATTCCGTATTAATGGCTTCGTCACGAGCAGCCCGAGTCTGTTGAGCGAGTGACTCGTTGTCGTTTTTGACTTGCTCGAGTGCATTGACGGCCGTATCAATGTTGCCCTGGAGCGTGAGCTTTTGCATTTCGAATTCGTATTCGGTCAGCTTGCTCTTGCTGCCCTGATACGTTTTCATTTGGTTAATGGCAGATGCGAGCCGATCTTCGGCTTGCAAGAACTTCAGTCGGCTTTGCTCAAGATCGCTCTTGCCTCGGTATCCGAGTTCGAAAAGTCGCTGCATTCCCGATCGATCGACCTTGGCAAGTTCCAATGCGGCACGAGCTTCCAGCGTCGAATTTTTCGCGCTTTCAATTTGTCGATCGATGTCTTCCTTCGCGAGCTGAAATGTTCCGCTGGACGGGTCCATGTACATGTCAAATTCCAGCTTGGCAAGTTCAACTGCTAGCTTAGCCGTCGCGAGCGTTGTTTTGTTTTGCAGCAACTGATTGTCATATTTCGCGACTGCCTGAATCTTTGCCGAAACGGCCTTCTGATGCTCAACCGTTTGCTCGTCGAGTTTCTCTCGAATCGTTGCCGCATCGAGTTCAACGACCAGCTGGCCTTCGTTGACCGCGTCTCCGTTCGGAACAATCGAGATGATTTGTGTGCCATTGCTTGAACGGTCACCCAAATTCTCCACGTTGCAACGAACGGTCGTTTGAACTTGGCTTTCGAGGCTGCCTCGTTCGGTTACCACAATCGGAAGGTTTGTTCTTGTTGCCTTGTAAAAGACGAATAGGTCGTCCGCGCTTGTGTCTCCGAATATTGTCCCGACAGAGCTTACTAAGAGGCCCAGAGCGGCCACACAGAACAGGGAAATAACAGCTAGTCGCAGTCTAGGGACTGCGCGGGAAGTGTCTTTTTTCAGCATGGATTCGGCGGGACGGCGATGGGAGGAGGGATAATTGTCAGCCTAACTAAACTGAACACCGTTGAAAAGGCGAAGTTTCGCACAATCAATGCGTCATGTTCTAAAACGGGCAGAATTGCGGGGCGTTGACGTCAGATGAATTTGGCATTCAGAATAATTACGCTCAAATGCCACTGCATCTACGGATGCTCATCCGAACCGACACTTTGAGTGCAAGCACGGAAACGCTGTCCGGATGCTAAATCGAGCTTGACTCACTTCAGCATGCTCAAGTCGGCTGCGTGATCGTAGCGCCTCTGCAAACAATTTAAGGATCGCTAGATTTGACGCCGCTATTGTTCATCCTTTTGAATGTCTGAGTAAAAAGAACAATTGTTTTCATCGCTAACAATTGACTACCCCAAGTGACCGGTCTAGTTTATGGATCGTTCTGCAGATCATTTACCCATGACGTTACTTACCGAGAACGAGCCCAATGAAACGCGCATTGCTCAAGATCGTTGTTGCCGCACTGACTGTTTTCTCTTCATTTCATTCGGCACTTGGTGTGCCTGTTACCGACGGCATGCTGCTTTGGCTGGACGCGACAGACGCTGATACGCTTTTTACCGACGCTGCGTTAACGATTCCGGCAAGTCCTGGCGATGCGATCGGCGGCTGGGCCGACAAAAGCGGTAACAATTTCCACGCAACCCAGGTTGATGTTGCGTTTCAGCCGGTTTGGCAAGCCAACGCAATTGGCGATCAATCTGCGGTGCGATTTAGTGCTGCCGAAATGGACGGGATGATCATCGACGACTCGTTGACCGT
>JAGQPC010001010.1 GCA_020426925.1 Planctomycetales bacterium
AACGCATCATCAGTGATGTGCAGTTGATTTCCGGCCGCGATTTGAAGGAGCCCCAATGAGTCCTCTGGAAGCCGCGGTCATCTTGTTTGGCACTTTTACAGTTTTGATTGTGCTGCGAGTTCCGGTTTCCTTCGCGCTTGGTTTGGCGTGCGTTCCGATCATGTTGTTAGACGAACGGATGACGCCGATCCTGCTGATCAACGAAATGTGGAAGTCCTACAATTCGTTTATTTTGTTAGCCGTGCCGTTTTTCCTTCTTGCGGCGAATCTGATGAACGCTGCCGGGATTACTCAGAGACTGGTTGACCTGGCACAATCGCTTGTGGGGCATTTTCCGGGCGGGTTGGGGCAAGTGAATGTTTTGGTGAGTATGTTGTTCGCCGGGATTTCTGGTTCGTCAACGGCGGATGCGGCAGGAATCGGCTCGTTGATGATTCCCGCCATGAAAAAGCAGGGCTACGACACCAGTTTTACGGTCGCGATCACAGCGTGTTCGTCCGTAATGGGCGTGATCATCCCACCCAGCATAATGATGATTGTTTGGGGCGGCTTGATGTCGGTTTCGATCGGCGGCCTGTTCATGGCAGGCATCGTGCCAGGAATCGCAATTGCTGCGTCCATGATGCTGACGGTGTTCGTCTACGCGAAGCGGCGCGACTATCCCATCGAAAAGCGAGTATCATTGAAGCAGTGTTTTCGGGCGTTGGGCAGCGCGGGCTTAGCGTTGGTCACTCCGGCAATCATTGTGGGAGGCATCGTTGGAGGTCTCTTTACTCCAACAGAAGCGTCGGTTGTTGCCGTGGTTTACTCTGCCGTTTTGGGCGGACTGATCTACCGGACGATTCGTCCTAGCGAATTCCCGAAAGTGTTTTACGAATCGGCTCGGCTTGCCGCGATTTCGCTTTTCTGTATCGGAACCGCGTCCGCTTTTGGTTGGTTGCTGGCGTATTACCAAGTACCGCAGGCTCTGGTCGATGTGCTTGCTGGTTGGGGATCGGGAAAGGTTACGACCGGATTCTTGATCGCTGGAGCTTTCTTGTTCGTAGGGATGTTCATCGATGCAATTCCGGCCATTATTATTTTGGGGACTGTGCTTGTACCGCTGGCTGAAAATGTGGGAATGCATCCCATTCACTTCGCGATTATCGGAGTCATTTCCTTGTCCTTCGGACTGGTGACTCCACCGTATGGACTGTGCTTGTTGATTTCGTGTTCGATCGGAGAAATCGCAGTCATCCGCGTTTTGAAAGACGTGGCGATCATTTTAGTTCCGATGCTGGTTTTGCTCGTTTTAGTGATCGTCTTTCCCGATCTTGTTTTGTTCCTTCCTCGTTGGGTCACTCCGCATCTGCTGTGACGAGTTGGTGCATCAGACTGCGGGATGATGTGGATGATTGAATGACGCTTCTCGCACACAAGACAAGCCACAAGCTGCTCGCATCATAAACCCATAACGTCCCGATTTGGCGTCGGCCAGCGGCGATTTCACGATTCGCATTTGGGACTCCGTCCTCTACTTTTACGCAGCCGACGCTGATCTTTGATCGGCACGGCCAGTCGAAGATGACTAGCGGTCGCGGCTAGCTTAGAATATTGTCCGGTGTGTACACCAGATGTTTCAACATGAGCATTTTTCTAAGTCAGGAGCGCACGATGAAATCAACGATCATCAACTTCGGAAGATCCCTTGCGTTTGCGATGTGCCTAGGTGTGTCGATGGCGAATGCCGATTTGTCAGATGGACTAGTTGGGTATTACTCGTTCGATGATGGAAGTGGCGACGTATTGGCAGAAGCGACTGGCAATGGGACCAATGGTGAGCTGTTTAATTTTGAAGGTGATAGTTCCGAATGGGTCGAAGGCAAGATCGGTGGCGCGTTGCTGTTTGACGGAATTGACGACTATGTGATTGCTCCGGAATCGCCGCTGGCAGAGACAGCTCTCTCAGTTTCCATTTGGGGCTATGCCAACGAAGCCGGAACGTGGGCATCCCTTGTGAAGAATTGGGGGCAGGCAGCGGTTGGCCAGTTCCACTTTGGATTGGGTCCAGGCGATGCGGACACGCTGAACATATTCGTGACCGACTCGACCGGAGCGTTCAACGCCGGAACCGACTTTGATCCAATCGAACTTGAAGTGTGGGAGCACTACGCGTTTGTGGCGGACCCAACAGAAGAAACTGTCTATCTTTACCGAAATGGTGAAGTTGTCGACGAGCAACCCTACGACGGCACGTTTACCGATACACCAAACAGCGATTCTATTGGGATCGGTGTCAAGACAACCAACGCTGGTGACGAGGCCGATACGGGAGCCTGCTGCCCAGGATACTGGAACGGAATGCTAGATGATCTGGGTATTTGGCATCGAGCGTTAAGTGCGGATGAGGTTGCCGGCATCTACGCAAACGGACTGGCAGGTAACCCGATTCTTGGAGGAGGACTGGAAGGTGATTTTGATTCGAGCGGCACGCTGGATGCAGCGGACATTGATTTACTCAGCGCCGAAGTCCGCATTGGCGACAACAAGCCCGCATTTGATTTAACCGGAGACGGAGCTGTCAACAATCAGGACCGAGTGCGCTGGATTGAAGAGCTCGCATACACGTTCGTTGGCGATTCGAACCTAGACGGTGAATTCAACAGCACCGATTTTGTTGTCGTCTTTACCGCCAGCCAGTACGAAGACGGCATTGCCGGCAATTCGACGTGGGCGACTGGCGACTGGAACGGCGAC
>JAGQPC010001011.1 GCA_020426925.1 Planctomycetales bacterium
TATCGCGATCGAGTTGTCCGCGACAAACGGTTCAAATTGTTCGTCAACACAAACGGAGGACTCGAGAAGCTTATCGATTTAACAAACGATCCCGAAGAAGAGACAAATCTTTTGGGCAGTGCTGGGCTTTCAACAACGCAAGAGCGTCTTGCAGAAGCCGTTCACCGCTTTCCAAAAGTGGATGCCGATCCGATTTACGAAAGAATCGAGTACCCTGCATACATCAAGATCAAAAAGACAAGCGGCACGCACAAGACTCGGCGATTGCCGTTGAGTGACACACAGTTGTCAGTTCCATGAGGCGTACTTAGCGACACTTAGGAATAATTGCAAGTGCTGCTTTCTTAGTTCTTGCGGGATGCCGTAAATCATTTCCGAGTCGCTTGACAATTGTTTCTGGCTTTAGAGAATGACGCAGTCGACGTGGCACGGACTGTCTGCGAAGGAACGACAGGCAAAGGTTTGCGCGCCGATTGGCACGCAAACCTGATATCGGCAAGAAGTCGATGGTGCGTTGTCGTTGATGCGAATGTTGTAGGGGGCGGCGCCTGACGGATCGAATGCCGGCCCACGTGCAGCCCGGATGTTCCTCCTACATTTTATTCCAACGTTCAAACTTCCAACCTGCTTATGATACTTACTTGAACGTGCAGAACAGCGAGGTGTGTTGATCACCTCGCCGCGGCAATCCGGTAGCAGCGGTTAGAATGGTCGAGGACGGCCGACACCATCTGGTCGTTGCCCTGGACCACCGTCGATCCCATCCGGGCGGCCAACTCCGTCCGGACGACCTACGTCATCGGGTCGCTCACCCGTAGCAAGAGCGTTTTGCAAAGCCGCAAGTCGCTGCGAAGCTTGCTCCGCCGTGACGCCATCAGGCAAGTTTCCGCTGTCGAGCGCCGCCTGAATTCGGGCGATGATCGCTTGCACGCGAGCTTCCCGATTAGCGCCGCCGACCGTGCCATCAGGGCGACCAGCTCTGAATCGCGCGCCTGGAACTCCTTCAGCATTATCGAGACGACCGACGCCTTCCGGTCGCTTACCAGGACCACCTTCAACTTCGACAGGACGACCGGCGTTGTCGTGCCCAGCTGCCTGTGCCGCGATACGTTCATGACCTCGCTGATATCGGCCGCTGCCAAATGCAAATGTGAAATCAGACGAGTTAAAAAATCCATCTCCGTTCCAATCACCGTCAGAAAATGAAGCGGACCTTCCTGTTTCAACCTTGCCAACCTGCATCACGTGAACGATATCGGACGAATCGAACGTACCGTTGCCGTCGCAGTCACCGACTACAACGTCCGCCGCTAGAAGACGTTTTGCTTCCAGCTGTTCGAGGGTTTGACGTAATCGTTTGCGAAGTCTGCGTCGCTTCTTCATTTTGAAATGCTCCTGAAAAGTAACTTGATAAGCAATCGAAGGTCATCGACCTTCAACTGTTTACTTAGTGGAGCGAGCATGAGTATCGGTTACACCCTGCTGTTTTTATTCAGGACGATAGCGTGCTAACCAATTACAAGACGCACCCGCATATCAGCTCACCGCAAGTGTCGTGGCCAAAGGAGAATCACAAGAGAATCTGTTCGCCGCTCTGACAAACCAGAATGAGTCGAGAACTCATTTGCCAGCGGCAACCAGGCCTGACTACGGTGGTAAGAATCGCAGGCGCACTCGTTCCGCGAACATCGACCATTTCTCTGCCTGCTGTTCATCAAGAATTTCGGCGATCTCTCGTTCCATCGCGTCAAATTCAGCATGCATTGCCGCACTACCTTGTTCGCGGTACTCAATAATGCGAGGGTGTCGATCGTTGATGATTTCTCGAATGTGTTCTGCTTGCTGATCGGTAAGTTCAAGAATGAACTTCAGACGTGGTACGATTGCGTTTGGCAGGGCATCCGCATTTTGCCGATAGTACTCCATGCGCAAATGGACCGACTTGATTCCGAACATTGCGCCAACCAAACCACCGGCGGTGAATACCACAAGCAATACAGTGACCTGCAGCCACCGTGGATGTGCTCGTCGCCACGCTTTTGGCGGATCGACGATTGAGCTCTGCGATTGACTCGTGTCACACTTCATCACAGTAAGGAATAACAAGCCCACGGCTCGGAAAGCGCATGCCACAGCGGCAGGTAAACAAACACGACCGATGCTGCCAGCGCGATCGCAAAACCGCAAAACGCAAGCGGCACCGGATCTGGTGGAAGGACTTGAGATCTTGCCGAAATGGTGTCCATTACTCGGTCTCGGACGTCGACTTTCGGAGGCGGAGCACTGCGCGTGCTTTCGGCAAGCTCTCGGAGTAGTTGTTCCGGATCAGTCATCATTCAATTCCTCTAGCAGAGTTCGCAGACGATTCCTCGCACGATGTGCTTGCACCTTAACCATCGTCCTCGTCCATCCGCACAATTCGGCTGCTTCAGCAACCGTGCACTCGTCCCAATACAGCAACGTTAAGACGAGACGATCACGAGGTTTGAGCAACTTCAGCACTTCTTCAAGAAACTCGCGAGCCTCGACAGGGTCCTGCGATCGCGCGATCGCCACTTGTTCTACATCAGGGCCGACGATACTGAAAGCCAAAGGCTGAGTTCGGGCCTTTACTTGTTCTTTCCAAAAGCGATAACCGACTCGGACAGCGATTTTTCTCAGCCAATGCAAAAACGGTGAGCGACCTTTATACGATCGAAGGCTAACGTAGGACTCAACAAACAC
>JAGQPC010000034.1 GCA_020426925.1 Planctomycetales bacterium
GCTCCTTCGACTCAGGAATCTTTAGCAAGATTCACTACAGTGTTAACCCTGGACTGGCTCGTGCCGAGTAACCATCGAGGGGCACAATGAGTTGCTGTCCCCAATTTCACATTGCGGAGAGTTGGCAACGACGGCCGCATCATTTGTTTTTGTCAAAGCTGCCTTACTCCACGCGACGATAGCACAATTAATTAATCGACACGCGGTACGGCGGCTGGTAAGCTGCTTGTGTGCAACTTTACCAATTACGAGGACAGGGTAATGAACAGCCGGTTGTTTGGAGTGCTTGCAGTCGTTTTTCTCGCCGCATCACTTTGTGATAGCGTCCAGGCTCAGAACATACGACGAAAAGCTACACAGCGAGTTCCTCATTACAGTCGGACGCAAACGATCAGCCCTTACGCTCAGCTATTTGGGCGAAACAATGCTGGCGGCGTTACCAACTATTTCTTAGAAGTGCGTCCTCGCCTGCAAATGCAGCAGCAGATCAATCAAATTGAGGCAAACAACGTTCGGCAGTTCCAACAGAATCAAGCGCAGTATTTGCAGCAAACGCAAGCCGTGCAGCAGGCGATATTGGCTCAAGACGGGCCTTTATTGACCCAGCGGGGAACTCGTGCTGGTCGCGTTTCAAATTCAGCGTCGTTTTTCAACACTCGCGGGTACTTCAATCGATTTGGCAGCGGAGCCGCAGGAGGTGGCGGAAACGCCGCTGGTCGATAACGACACAGCGCAGGTATCACTCCGCCAATAATGACTGCAGCCGAGAGATTCCGCGCGAGAGCATGACGCGAACGGCCCCGTCCGATTTTCCGAGCCGTTCGGCGATCTCTTTCGATGGTAGGCCGACCAAATACCGGAGCCTCAGTGCTTCACGCTGTTCTTCCGGCAGTGTTTCCAAAGCGGCGAGCATGGCGAGCTGTTTCTGATCACGACTGAACGCTTGGCTGGGCGTTGTCATACTTGCGATCAACAGGTTCGCCAGTCCTCCACCTTGACTGCCTTCGACCATTGCCGCTTCGCGCGATGCGTCTCGCTTTTGAGCAAAGAGCCGCCGATGCGTATCGATGATTTTTCTTTCGCACAATTGAAACAGCCAGTTCAGCGGGTCGTGATCGCCAAATTCAACTTTTTCAACGGCCTTGAGCGCGTCCACGGCGACTTCTTGCAAGATGTCTTCGATCTCGATTTTCTTTTGCAGATGAGGCCCGACCCGCTTTTGTAAGAACGACAGCAGTGGTAATCGCTTTTCTTCCATGAACGCGACTAATGCGTTCTGGTCGCCTTGCCGCAAACGTTCGATAATTGAATCTTCATTCGACACGCCGTCCGTCTCCATTCGAGCCACCTATGAACGATCCTCATTCTAACGATAGTTCCATCGGTCGGCAGCCTGACGATGACATATGGGACCAAATCGCGGAAAAGGTCAACGTATTGGTTGCTCGTTGGGACGCTCGTGAAGCAGGCACGGATACACCTCAAATCGCAGACTTATTGGACGATGTCGCTGATGATTGTCGCGAGATGGTGGCCTGCGAGTTAATCAAAATCGACCTGGAATATCGCTCGGACCAACAGCAAGACTGCTCTCAACGGCTTCCTTGTTACTTCGAACAGTTGGGAATCTTTGCCGACGGAAAGAGTGTTCCTGCGGATTTGATTTACGAGGAAGTCCAAATCCGGCTGCAGTCGGGCGAGCAGGTTGACGTTCAGTCGGTGCTGGATGAATTTCCTCATCAGGCAGTTGAGTTGAAACAGCTATTGGGCTCGTCCAGCCAAAACATGCACGACTCGTCTCGCGCCGAAACGATCGACCACGAGTCGAATCCGATTGCTGCAAATGAAACGTCGCGAGTCGGAGACACCTCGTTGCGGACGGCAAGTTTTCAGGCGTTACGTGAAGGCGATCAAATCGACGATTTCGATTTGCTGCTTCTGCTGGGCAGCGGATCCTTCGCTCGCGTGTTCTTGGCTCGCCAGCGTTCACTCGAGCGATTGGTGGCATTGAAGATATCGAAGGACGTGGGTACGGAGCCCCGAACGTTGGCCCAGCTTGACCATCCAAACATTGTCCGAGTGTTTGATGTTCGCTCGTGCCGAAAACCGTTGGCTCGCTTGCTTTACATGGAGCTAGTTGCTGGCGGAACGTTGCAAGACGTAGTTCACGAACTGCAGGATTGCGTTCCAGCCGAGCGTACAGGAAAACAACTGCTTGACGTCGTCGATGGGCATCTGGCAGCGGCTGGTACTGCTCCGCCTGAAGGCTCAGAGATTCGCCACGCCATTGCCAACGCAGATTGGTGCCGAACGGTTTGCTTAATCGGACTGAGGCTCGCCAGCGGCTTGGCGTATGCTCATGAAAAAGGTGTTTTGCACCGCGATATCAAACCGGCAAACGTTTTGTTGACTCCAGAAGCATCACCGAAACTGGCGGACTTCAATATCAGCTTTACGGGCGGTCGAGCGGACGAGAATCCAGAAGACACGTTTGGCGGTTCGATGGGATACATGTCGCCCGAACAACTCGAAGCGTGCCATCCGCTCCTCGGTGGGGCACCGGCGAAAGTCCGACATGCCAGCGACATCTATTCTGTTGGAGTACTGCTGTGGGAACTGATGCTTGGACGACGACCGTTCGATGACAACTCGCATGAGTCGACCGGTTGGGCCCTGTCGGTTCAACGCATGATCGACGAACGACGCACAACGGACATCGAAGTAAAAATTGGCGAGCAGCCAGAACGAATTTCCGCACCCCTAGCCCAAGTGTTCGCAAAGTGTTTGGCGGCAGATCCAGCGTCGCGATTTCAGAGCGCGAAGCAGCTCGCGTTCGCCCTGATGTTGTGCTTGCATCCGCGTTGCTGGAAGCTCTTGCAGCCACCCGCCACTCGATGGTTAAGGCTTCCGCTTCGGTTTCCTGTTTGGGCGATCTTGCTTGCGACGCTCGTGCCTAGCGTCTTAGCTGCCGTTTTCAATCTTACTTACAACTCAAATTTCATCGAACTCTTTTTGCCAGAGTCGGGACGTACGACTTTGCATCAGGTCCAACAAGTCGTCAACGCAATTGCATTCCCTGTTGGAATTGCAATCGTAGTTTGGTTCGCTCGGCGAACAGCAAAGCTTATGACAAAAGAACCATCGGACGAAGCGGCAGATCGTTTGTTACTTCGACTTGGCCAAATCATGGCCGCGATCGCCGTAGCGCTGTGGGTAATCGCTGGTTTTACTTATCCGATTGCGTTCGAAATCCTCTTGGTCGAAGACGTGACCTTTCGCGTTTACACGCTGTTTGTTCTTTCACTAGCGCTTTGTGGAGCTCTCGCCGGAACGTATCCGTTTTTCTTGGTCACGATGATTTGCGTCCGCTGGATTCTTCCCGAGATGATCAGAACAGAGCGCACGCTGGGCCCTCGGCTTGCGGACATTCAATCATTGAGAAAGACGAACCGTCTTTTTGTCGGCCTAACGGCGGTAGTCCCTTTTTTGGGAATTTTATTGACGGTTCTGACAAGTAAGAACCTGCAAGCCGACGCAAAAGACTTCATGACCGGCCCGTTCATGATCATCTCAAGTCTTACCGGCATCATCGGATTCGGCGTAATGTATTGGATCCATCGAGAAATCGACGAAGACTTAACGGCACTGGAACTTCTCGATGAAGCAGGCAGCGGAAGTCAGAACACCTGAAAACCGCATTTCGTTTGACGACTTTGAAGTTTGGCATCTGAACATTCAACAATGAGATTGACTATGCCTGCGTGCGGGCAAGAATTGGGTGTTGCAATTTCCCGTTTTCCGATCGGTATCCAGGGCGACCGTTATGCTGCCTTTTCACGTTTCCAGTTTCTTTGGCAACGACATCCGACTGACTGGCGTTGCGCTTCCAAAGCAGGATGGGCTGCACATCTGCATCCACGAAGGTGAAGTCCCGACCGACTTATTCGATGCCAAGACAAAGTCAGTGGTAATCCACTGGGATAATATTGACACCATCGACGTGAAAGAAAGCGTCTTTGGTGACTCGCTGACGATTGCCGTTCGATCCACAGTGAAAAACCTGCCGGGTGCAAAGAAGAACAAATCAACTTTGGATCTTCACAAGCGTGACCGCGATCGTTACGACGAGTTTCGGCAAGAAGTCGCCGAATATCAAGCCGGCAAACAAGACGAAGACGTTGATGGCATGATCGACGACATTCGTGACTTTTTGACCGACATGTAAGCAATGCTTGCACCACCGAATTCCCCGCAGGAAGGTCAAGCTCGGGACGGAAACATCCGAATTCGCGTAGAAATGGCCTAGGTCAATTCGCCCGCATCATCTAATCTTCCGGCCCGTCGAGATCGGAAAAAATTACACGGTCTGCAAAAACGTCCTCAAGTTTTTGCTGATACTCGCCGAAATCTCGCTGCGAGCAGAAAAACTACTAATTGGTTCGAAGTTTGCGACCCGCATGGCAAACTCGAAATGGCTTAGCAAGATGCGACGCCACAATCCAATTGCCACCCAAGGAGGGACGAGAGCATGGAAGCTCGAAGTCTACGGTCGTCTATTGCGTTCTATCTGCTTCTTGTTGCGACTGGGCCGATCTTTGCGGCAAGTCATCGTACGGAGAACTTCATCGTAACCGCGCCGAATCGACAGCAAGCGGTTCAAGTTGCAGAGGCTGCAGAACGATTTCGTCGGGACTTGTCGTTGGAATGGCTCGAACGCGAGCTTCCGAGATGGCCAGAGCCGTGTCCAATCCGCGTCGACGTCGATCCGCGAAAAGGCGCCGGAGGTGCAACGAGTTTTAGCTTTCAGAACCAGCAACCATTCGGCTGGGAAATGAACATTCAAGGTTCGTTCGAACGCATCATGGATTCGGTGCTTCCCCACGAGGTCACGCACACGATTTTTGCAACTCATTTCGGAGGTCCGCTACCTCGTTGGGCTGACGAAGGAGCGTGTACGACGGTCGAGCATGCCAGCGAACGTCAAAAGCAAGAAGGCTGGCTGATTCAGTTTATTCAGGAACAACGTGGGATTCCGTTCAATCAAATGTTCGCGATGACCGAATACCCGAACGACATTTTGCCTTTGTACGCTCAAGGCTATTCCGTCGCTCGCTACTTGATTGCTCAGGGAGGAAAGCCAAAATTTGTTCGCTTCGTTGGCGAAGGAATGTCTACGAACAACTGGAACATCGCCGTTCAAAAGCACTATGGCTACGACCGTCTGGGTGATCTGCAACTGGAATGGCAAGACTGGTTGGTTCGCGGTCAGTCAGTGTCCGACATTCGACGAGACGACTCGAACGACAGCGACGTAGTTCTGGCTTCGGCGACGATTCCTGAAAGACGTGCTCAACCTCGCGCTCGAGGCGAACGACCTGTCATTGAAGGCCAAGAAAGCGATCCCTTTGAGACCCGAGCGGCTTCGCTCGCCAGTTCTGATGGTTGGTACGCCAGGCAGGTGAACTCCAAACCTACACAAACAAATCTGGATAGCGGATCAAAGAAGCAACCGACGGCTAGTCGCTTACCGCCCACTCGCACTGCTCGCATCGATCGATCGCGACAGGCTCGAACGGTCACTCCTCCCACACGCAGTCGTGGACAAGGTAGTTCGAGTTCTGATGATTCCGGGTGGACATCCCTGTCGATACGGTCACAACGCGATTCATCACTCTTACGTTAGCTGCTGTCTTCGCAGATTGGTCATGGCAGACGATCCGATACGGAGCGAACACATTCGTCGAAACGACGAAACGTTGTCGCGTCGTGGTGTCATGAGCAGCCATCGCGATCACGTGATGAGTCACATTCTGAACGCAGGCAGAAACGGCGGACAAAGGCTCTGCATCCTGGGCGCAGGCAATTGCAACGACGTCGATCTTGAAACTTTGGCTCGTGCGTTCGATCAGATCACACTTGTTGACATCGATTCTATAGCAATAGACCGCGCCGTCGAATCGCTATCGCCAAAAGAGCGGACAAGCGTCACCGTCATCGGCAATGTTGATGTTGCGGGGATCTATGACCGCCTTGACGGCATCGGTGAACCTTCGAGCAACATTTCACTAGTCGACCTTATCGAATTAGCAAACAGTTTCACGATTTCGCTCGGCGAGCCGTTTGACGTTGTATGCTCAACGTGCTTGCTAACTCAACTGATCGATTCGGTCTGCATGAAGATTCCGGAGAGCCATCCTCAGTTCGTGGAACTTGTCTTGACAGTTCGCAATCGACATCTTCGGCTGATCGCCGAACTTCTGGCACCGAATGGTTTTGGCTTGCTAATTACCGATTTTGTTTCGAGTCGGACAGCGCCGGAACTGGCAGTCATGACAGCCGAACAGCTCCCCGTTGCGGCGATGAAATGGATTGCGAACCGCAATTTTTTTACGGGCGTCAATCCGTTCTTGTTGCGTCAGAGATTTCAGCAGTCCGCAGAGCTTCTGAGATTGGCTGAATTCAAGTATCTATCAAAACCTTGGAAGTGGGACATCGGCGAAAAGAAGTTCGCAGTTTGCGTGTTGACCATTCGAGCCCACGCATGATCGAAACTGCCTTTGTCAGAATCTCGATCGATCACTATTCTTCGACGGCCTCTTTGACCTTCTGCACGAAATGCTGAGACTTGCCCGATTTGGACAGATCTTGGGCTTTCTTGTCGGCTTCTTTTTTCTGATCGAATTCGAAGAGTGCGATTCGCTTCATTGACTGATTGAAGACGCCCCAGAATAATTTCATGCGAACATCGGCAGTGGCTTTCGTCTTACGCTTCGCGGCCTTTTTTTTCGTTTTTTTCTTCTTAGCCACCTTCTCGGCAGCTTCGGCTTCAGCTCGCAACTCTTTACGATTTACGACTTTACGTGCCATGAGAATGATCACTCTTTTGGGTAGGAATCCGCGGGACGTCCAACGAAACGCTGAGTTCGTAGCCCATCATCGTACCGCACAAAAAGTCCGCTGGCTACCGGTCAGCCGCTGTTCAAATTCAGCCAAATTGGACCAACTTGACCAGCCATTTGAATCGCACCGTCTGGCCAGCGATGATGTTTGTTCGAACTGTACTTTCTTCCGATTTAACAACAACGTGAGTGCAGAAAATGCCCAGACCAGCTATGGCGATTGCGATTCTTGTCGCGGCGATCAATGTGACGGTCCATGCCGTCCGCGCCAGTACGATCGACATTAGCGTCGCTGACGAAAACGGTAACCAGCTTCCGGCTCGAGTCCATCTCGCTGACTCCAGCGACAAACCGCAAAAAGCAAACTCGGACCCGTTCTGGAACGACCACTTCGTTTGCGATGGTAAAGCAACCGCAAACGTGCAGCCGGGCGAATTTACTTGGGTCATTGAACGTGGCCCGGAATATGAACACGCCAAAGGCAAACTCGCGGTCGCAAAAAACGAAACGGCGAAACTAGACGTCACTCTGCATCGCATTGCCACGCTGCGCGATGAAGGATGGTACAGCGGTGACCTGCACGTCCATCGATCGACTGCGGACATAAAGACACTAATGATGGCAGAGGACCTCGATTTCGCTCTGGTTATCACGTGGTGGAACCGTCCAAGCAAAGATGCAAAGCCTGCCGAGCAAACCGTGTTTCAATTCGATGGCCACCGAATCTATCAGTCGGTTGCCGGCGAAGATGAACGAGAAGGTGGCGCGTTGCTCTATTTCGGGCTGAAGAAACCTCTCGACCTAACGGTGAGTTCACGCGAGTATCCGTCGCCGATGGCGTTCGTGCGACTGGCACGTCAACTGAATTCAAACGTTTGGATCGACATCGAAAAGCCATTTTGGTGGGACGTTCCAATGTGGCTGGCAAGCGGTCAGATGAATTCGATAGGCATTGCAAATAACCATATGTGTCGGAGTCAAATGTACGAAGATGAAGCTTGGGGCAAACCGCGAGACGCCGCTCGTCTGCCCGACCCTCGCGGAAATGGATTCTGGACGCAGGAAATCTACTACCACATTTTGAACTCAGGGTTGCATCTGCCACCGTCTGCGGGGAGCGCATCAGGCGTGCTTCCAAATCCCGTTGGCTACAATCGAGTTTACGTCCATCTTGACAAACCGTTTACTTGTGACAATTGGTTCCAAGCTTTGTCGAAAGGGAACAGTTTCGTCACCAACGGCCCGCTGCTGCGAGCTACTGCAAACGAAAAAATTCCTGGAGAAACGTTCAAACTCAATGGCCCGACATTAGATGTCTCGCTGGACATCAATCTCACTTCTCGAGATCGCGTTTCGCAAATCGAAGTGATCCACAACGGATCGGTCGTTTCAACATTTTCGTGCGGTGAGCAGACCTCACATGACATCTCGCGCCAATTCGCAGTTTCAAAGCCAGGCTGGTTTCTTGTTCGAGCGATCGCAGATGTCGATCACACTTTTCGATTCGCATCGACAGCGCCGTGGTTTATCGAATCGGACGCGCAACCGACTTACATCAACAAGCGGTCAGCTCAGTTTTTTCTCGATTGGGTCGACGAGCGTATTGATCGCGTGAAGAAAAACGTTGCCGATCCATTGCAGCAGGCCGAAGTCCTGGAGCCGCATGAAAGAGCTCGCGAGTTTTGGACTGAACGCGTACAAAACGCGACCGACTAGCCCGATCCGCGAAAACCCTCCCATTTTCGCGAAATGATGCGAAAACGCGACGTCGTGGCGACGACGTTGTGCTCTCGCAACATCTTCCAGGGGTACTCAATTCGCCGAGCGTGTTGCTCTTTGAAAACTTGCTGCAAATTCTCAGCATTAAGCAAGACTTGCTTGAGCCACCGTGCTGCGGTGCGCCCTTCGACTATCGTGCGCAATCAGCACCCGACGAGCACGGAGTGCGCGCAAACCTCACGCATCTATGGATCTGTCGGTCGTAATTCCCGTGTTTGACGAGCAAGACAATGTTGCTCGCCTGTACGAACTCATTGCTGCGGCGTTAGACGATGCTGGCTGGTCTTATCAGGTCATTTTCGTTGACGACGGCAGCCGTGACGACACGGCTAATCGTCTCCGCACGTTGCATGAAAAACACGGAGTCCACGTGCTGCGTTTCCACCGAAACGCAGGGCAGACCGCCGCGATGCGAGCAGGAATCGAATTTGCCACTGGGGACACGATCGTGACGATGGATGGCGATCTGCAAAACGATCCGTCAGACATTCCAAAACTCGTCAACAAGCTTCACGAAGGCTTTGACTTGGTCGTTGGCTGGCGCCGCGACCGCAAGGACTCGATGCTAATCCGAACGTTTCCATCACGCGTCGCGAACTGGCTAATTCGCAAGGTGACCAACGTGCCCGTGCACGACACGGGCTGCAGCCTCAAGGCGTACCGTGCGTCCATGATCAAGCAAGTGCCGCTTTATTCCGAGATGCACCGATTTATTCCAGCCATCAGCTCGACTGCCGGTGCACGTATCACGGAAGTCGAAGTAAAGCACCACGCTCGCTCCGCGGGTTGTTCGAAGTACGGGCTTTCGCGGATCGGAAAAGTGCTACTAGATGTCCTGGCAATAAAAATGTTGATCACGTTCAGTTGGCGACCGATGCACTGGTTTTCAATGGCTGCGATTCCGTTCTTCCTTCTGTGGATGGTTTCGTTGTTCGCGTACATCGGCGTGTGGCTGCTAACCGATTTTCAGACGCCGGGCATCGTTGCACTAACGTTGGTCGTCATATTCTTTTATTTGTTTGCCCACTTCATGTTTTTGGGCTTACTTTCAGAGCTTCTCATTCGGACTAACTTGAATCGTGCTTCGGCAGCATCACGAAGAATCGTTCGCCGTTCCTGATCTCGCCTCTGCGCAGTCGCCTCAGGCAAGCGAAGATCTCGTATCGCTCGTTTGGGTAATGTCGGCGGATAAGGACAATGAATCGACTTTGAGCGCCTACATCGCAACCGCCTTGCGGTTAGCGTGCAACGTGGAATTTATCCTGGTCAACAATGGTTCGCCCGAAGGAACGCTTCTTCCAGCGGTCGAATCACTCAAGCACGCGTCGATTCCGGTCACAACGGTACAACTTCACACGAAAAGCCCCGATTCGGTCGCCTTGTCCACTGCGTGTCGAGCTGCCAATGGACAACGCATCGCCACACTACCTCCGTATTTGCAAGTGGCATCCGATGGCTTGGTGGAAATGATTGCACGATCGGAATCAGAGCTCGATTTCGTCGCGTCGGTACGCGTTCCACGAGTCGACGGAAAAACAGAGCAAGCGAAATCGATGTGGTTTAACCGAGTCGTTCGTTGGGCTTCCGGAATCGATTTGCGGGATCTCAATTCCGGCCTGAAAGTGTTTCGACGCGAGGTCATCGATGGCATCCCAGTTTACGGCGACTTGCACATTTACTTGCCAGTGCTCGCGGCGAAGCAAGGTTTTCGCGTCGGCGAAGTAGAAGTGAAACACCTGGAAGAGCGCGACGGAAACGTTGGCATCGGCTTGTACGGCCGTCGAGCGTTGGACCTGCTAACGATTTTCTTCTTAATGAGATTCACTCAGCGGCCATTTCGTTTCTTTGGAAGTATTGGGACTTCCATGATCGCCATCGGGTTCGTCATGAACCTGGTGATGCTGCTGCAGCGTTGGGTCCTCGACAAATCGATGGCGGATCGCCCAATGCTCGTGCTCGCGGCTTTGTTGATGGCACTCGGCGTGCAAGTGTTTTCGCTGGGCCTGCTCGGCGAGCTGATCATATTTGCTCAAGCGGGCGGGCTAAAGCACTACCGAGTCCAAGAAATACTGACTGATCAATTCGAGGAATGAAGACAACTGTAGAATCTCTGGATGTGCAGCCGAGTGACACAACCGCTCGGCTCGACATGACGACGGTCGCGATCTCATTGGCGATCACTGTAGGGCCAATGCTGTTCTACGTACCACAAGTCGGTCGCTGGTCGTTGGACCTGGACGAGATCTATACTCTCAACGATTCATCAAAACCGCTGTCGACGATTGTCGGTTACGACAAGCCGATTTACTATCTGCTTTGTCACCAGATGCTTGAGATAGGCCTATCGCCCGAAGTTGCGACGCGGCTTCCCAGTGCCATTGCGGCTGGCTTAATTGCCCCTTGTTTTTTCTGGTTGGGCCGTCGCAAGACAAATCTGCAAGAAGCCACGATTGCAGGTGTTCTGGTTGCGTTCCATCCTTGGATTTTTCAGCACTCACAATTTGGTCGATTCTACTCGCTGATGTTACTGTTTTCTTCGCTGGCAACGCTCAGCCTGTATCGATGGATTGTGGACCGGCGCGCGAGATGGCTTGTCGCGTTCGGTACTTTCGGTGCGTTGGCCACGTTGACTCACGCCACCGCTGCCGCTCTTTTTCCCGCAGGTAGTCTCGGGCTCGTCAGCTTTTGCTGCGTCGAACATCGCGAGACGACCATCGAGTTTATTCAACGCAGGTGGAAGCCGTTTTGTTTCACGCTGGTGGTTCTTGGCGCGGTTGCATGCGCTGGAATCTGGAAGCCATTTTCCGAATGGCTGTCAGCCCAACACGGCCAATACGGAAACTATTCGCCGGGGAGTTTGCTGTTGGGTTTCGTCGCATTTAGCGGATTGCAGTTTTGGGCGTTGGGGCTGTTGCCGCTTCTGAAACGCACTTCGTTCTGGACCGGTGAAGATGCGTTCTTGATGACGATGTTTGGATCGATGGTCGTCCCATTTTTCGCATTGGCGCAATTCGGTGGCGGAGTCGCTCCGCGGTATCTGATGGCCTCGTTGCCGGTCCTGCTTTTGTTCGCGAGTCGGCATTGGGCCATGATTCACAGCCAGCTACCTTCTTTGCGCTATCAGTTCGCGTTCGGAGCTGTAGTTCTCGCGACAAGCGTCCCGTCACTCGCGTCGACGTTGAAAGATGGAAATCATTGCGACTATCGGTCGGCGGCCACCTTTGTCGATTCGCTCGCGTTACAGGATCCCATCGTCGCGAGTTCGGCTCATCAGCTGCTTGGACACTATCTAATACGAGACTTTGACCTTCGTGAACTCCGTATGCTGGACGACATGACTCGTACGCCGCGATCGAACAGCACTGGCGCGGAAGCAATTCTTTTCGGCTTGGTTGAAGAGGCAAACACCACTGGGAGACCTCTGGTTGTGGTTTCACGCGAAGATCGCAGGATCCGTCCACCAAACGTTCAAACGTGGTTTAACAGTCGATTCGCAGTGTTAGCTCGATTCGAAAAACCACGGTTTGATCATCGAAGAAACGAAATGGTTATATACGAGTACCGACCGCAATGATCCTCAATCCTGTTCAAGCTGGCATCGAAACGCATCGTGGATCAACAGACGTTCTGCGATGTTTTGTGGATACTCATGCTCACTTTCACCCGTGCTTCGATGCAACGGAATTTCTAAACGCGGCGATCAAGAATGCTGCGCGGCTGGCACATGCGCCGCCATGTCTTTTACTCGCCGATAGTCCATGCTTCGATTCGATAGACGCGATCTACGAAGGGCTCAAGCACGATGACGCGCCATTCGGAATCGTCGAAGAAACGCCAGATTGCGCGAGGATCGAATCGCTAGGACGGCCGAAAGGTTATCTGATCCGTGGGCGACAGATTCGCACGAAAGAGCGACTTGAGGTGCTTGCGTACGGAGGCGATTACGACATATCGAATGGGCTGCCGCTTGACGAAACATTGGAAGTCGTAAGCGAGACTGCAAAACTTGTGATTCTTCCGTGGGGATTTGGAAAATGGTGGTGGCCTCGAAAGCACTTGATTAAACGGATCATTGAACGCCAAGCGGCCTTCGGCAACAAGTATGCCGCGCTTGCTATGGGCGAAAGTGGGTGTCGCCCCGATGCATTCGGCGAGCCATCAGACTTTTCGGATTCGGTAAAACTAAAACGCCTGCCAGGATCCGATCCGTTGCCAATGAAAAGCGAAGTCCATCGTGTCGCAAGCGTCGGAACAAGCGTTGAATTGGAAATCGATCGGGGATTGGACGAGTCGGTGGAGGATCAGATCTTGGTGGTAGTGTCTCGGGACCA
Source organism: Planctomycetales bacterium (assembly GCA_020426925.1). Taxonomy (GTDB): domain Bacteria; phylum Planctomycetota; class Planctomycetia; order Pirellulales; family Pirellulaceae; genus JAGQPC01. The sequence continues at coordinate 13,010 of JAGQPC010000034.1, forward strand.
TTCTGAGACGCTCGGCGAGCATTTAACCGTACCGGAATTCATTCGACAGCAAATTTCGTTACGAATCCCTTGGTTGCGGCGATGATCCCCAAAACGCAGACTGCAAGATGCGACGTTGTTGTCGTCGGTGGTGGGATCCTAGGCCTGTGCGTCGCGGACCTAATGACGCAACGAGGTCGGCTAGTTACGCTTGTTGAACGCTCCACTTTGGCGACAGCGGCGAGCGGCAACACATTGCGAATTGTTCACGGGGGATTTCGCTACTTGCAGAGTCTAGACATTAGCCGCTTGCGAGAATCACGGCGCGAACAGAATTGGTTTCTCGATCGATTCAACGAATCAATCCGCCCTATCCCGTGCGTGCTGCCGTTAGACGGCCGACGCTTGCGGGTTCCCCTGATCGCGAGGTGGGCGGCCCGACTTAATTCGGTTTTGGCGAGACGGCTCTCCGACGAAAAACGCGTTCCGTCCCCTTCGGTGATGAGCCGTTCAGAAATCGCATCTGAGTTTGGACTTGAAATCAGTCCGAGCCATGGCCTTGTGTGGTACGACGCGGTTATCGCCGACTACCAACAAATCATTGCCGATTTGGCAAGTGCAATTCGCAATCGAGGAGGCGATATTCTTGAGCACACGCAGCTGATAGGTCTCGCCACTCCACGGTCCGCCGCAACGAGCAACGTAAATGCTTGCCTCGAATGCAAAGACGCCGACTCGATCACTATCGAATGCGAAGATGTCATTATTTGTGTAGGCGCTGACAATGCCGAGGCCGCCCGCAATTGCGGCTTCGATTTGCGCCGTGATTCGCCAATTACTGCGTTCAACGTCGTCTTTAATGTTGCGCCGCAAATGCGATGTGCATTCGCAATTCCAACAGAACGCCAAACCTATTTTGCTGTTCCGCGAGGCGACCGAGTCGTGATAGGAACGAGCTACCTTCACAGCGGTGAGGAACCAACGACGGCCGATATCCAGGAAGTTTGCCGTGAGTTGCAAGAGGTCTCCAACGTGGCCGATGTGCCCTGGCAATTGACCGTTGACAACGTGTGCGATGTGGATTGGGCGCGAATCGCTGCCGACGGCAAATCTCCCGCAAAGAGCTCCAGAATCATACAGCAACGCGTTGGACCACGTGGCCGGGTGACATTTGCTATCACGCCAAAATTCACAGTTGCGCGCAGCGTCGCGCAGAGAATCGTCGACCAAGTCGAATCGCAACGCAGCGCAAAATGCTCGTCATCAATGGCAGTGCGATAGTGACCGTAGCCACCGCAAGCAATCTAGATCAGCGCGTCTGGCCAGACGTTCACAGTTCTACTGATAGTTATGCGACGCGGTTTGCAGGACCGGTTGGGCAGTATTTTGTGAACGTCCAATCCGAGGCCATTCGCCGCCAGCTTCAAATTCATCGCATTGCGTCAGCACTTGATATCGGTGGAGGGCACGGACAGATCCTGCCCGTGCTGGTTGATTCTGAAATCGCGACAACGGTTGTCGGCAGCAAACTCAAGTGTGAGCAGCGACTCGCGAACTACCGTGATAGAGCGGACTATACGTTCGTTGAATCGAACCTGTTCCCGCTCGAATATGGCGATAGTTCGTTCGATCTAGTGCTGTCGTTTAGGATGATCAGCCATTTGCATGATTGGCCTTGTTTGATCGACGAAATGTGCAGGACGGCTCGCACAACGATCATGTTTGACTTTGCACCCACTTCGTTATTGCGTTTCCTGAGCGGTCTCACATTTTCTGTGAAAAATCTCGTCGAAAAGAACACTCGGCGATTTTTGACACAACGGTTAAGCGAAATCGACGAAGTTGTTGCTAGAAACGGGTTCCGTGTTTCCAGCGTCTACCGACAGTTCGCATTGCCGATGGCTCTACACAGACTGATCAAGATGCCGCGAATCACCGGTTCAGTCGAGTCTATATCACGCACATGCGGAGTTACCAACCGCATTGGCGGACCTGTCATCATCACGGCAACTCGCCACTGAACCATGAAGATTCTGTTCCTAGCTCCGCAACCGTTCTTTCAATTGCGAGGAACGCCCATCGCCGTCCGCAGAGTCGTCGAAGTACTGGGCAGTGCGGGGCATTCGATCCAGCTACTGACATTTCCGGAAGGCGAGGACATCGAACTGCCGAACTGCACAGTGAACAGGACGCTGCATTTACCTTTCTTGAAGAGCGTACCACCAGGTTTTTCGATTGGAAAACTCATTTACGACACGATGATGTTTTTCAAAGCGTTCAGCATGTGCCGACGAAAATCGTTTGACGTTGTTCACGCGGTCGAAGAGTCTGTCTTCATTGCGCGGGCACTGAAATTCTGTTTCGGGACGCCGTATCTATACGACATGGACTCGTCCTTGCCCGGCCAGTTGACGGATCTTTTCGGCTGGCTGGCAGTTTTGCGTCGGCCGCTTCAATGGATAGAGACAATCGCGATTCGCGGAAGCTGTGGAGTGATCGCTGTCTGCCATGCTCTGGAAGACACTGTTCATCGAGCCTCACCGAGCACCCCCGTTTTGCGAATGGAAGACGCAAATCCGCACGCAAATGTTGTGATGACCGAAGCCGATGCAGCGGCGTTTCAGCTGCCGGTCAACGGAAGTCCAAACGTGATGTACATCGGGAATCTGCAAAAGTACCAAGGAATCGATTTGCTGCTGGACGCGTTTGCTGCTGTCTCAGAACAACTTCCCGAAGCCATGCTGCACATCGTCGGTGGAGCTGAATCAGACATACACCAATATCAGCGATTAGCAAACGACTTGGAAATTGGAGAAAGAGTACATTTCCTGGGAACTCAGCCTCTTGAATCGGTCCCACTTTTCCTACGGCACGCTGACATAGTTGTGTCTCCGCGAATTCACGGAACGAATACGCCGATGAAGGTCTATTCGTACATGGACTCAGATGTGCCTTTGGTGGCAACGAGGCTAACGACGCACACTCAAGTGTTGTCCGACAAGACGAGTTGGCTCGCCGAACCAAATGCGCAGTCTTTCTCACAAACGATCGTCGAAGCATGGCGGAACAGAGACGAATCGCGGCGTAAAGCAACAGCGGCGAAATTGCTGGCCGAGCATGAATACTCGGCTGAGATTCAAGACGAAAAACTGATCACGTTTTATGAAGATGTTGAAGCTCGCATTCGCCGCAGCCGCCAAACGATACCGAATGCTGTGGCGATGGCAAACGAACATCACGTGGCACAAGACGTAAAGGTTTAGTCATGACAGTTTCGTTGGTCACCGGGGCAACCGGTTTCACTGGCGGCCATCTCGCACAACGCCTAGCACAGCGAGGCGAAATGGTTCGAGGCTTCGTTCGGCCCACGGCCAATGCAACTCGATTGGCCGACGCGGGCGTTTCGATTGTCGAGGGAGACCTGACCGATCCGACGTCGATTTCAACAGCCGTCGAAGGAGTCGACACGATTTATCATATTGCCGCCGTCTATCGATCCGCCAAACACTCGGACGACTACTATTGGGACGTGAACGTTGGTGGAACCGAACGCATCCTCGCAGCCGCGCGGCGTCACGGTGTCAAGCGAGTCGTTCATTGCAGCACGATCGGTGTGCATGGTGGCGTGAACAATGTTCCGGCTGACGAAACGGCTCCGTTTGCCCCTGGCGATATTTATCAAGAAACGAAATTGTCGGCGGAGCGACTGGCGAGACTCGCATTTCGTGCTGACTTACGCGGAGTGGTCGTTCGGCCAGCCGGAATTTACGGCCCAGGCGACATGCGCTTCCTGAAGCTGTTTTCGACGATTCGCAACGGTAGTTTTCGCATGTTCGGTTCTGGAGAAACGTTCATTCACCTCGTCTACATAGACGACCTTGTCGACGGAATGCTCCTGTGTGCGGAAACCGATTCGGCAATTGGCAACACCTATATATTGGCCGGCGAAGAATTTGTGACGCTCAACGAGCTTTCAAAAATGGTTGCCTCCGCGACCGGCGCAAAAACTCCCACAAGCCACCTCCCGTACTGGCCTCTTCACATGGCAGCCATCGCCTGCGAAGGCATCTGTCGTCCGTTTCGGATTGAGCCTCCGTTGCACCGTCGTCGGGCCGAGTTCTTTGTAAAGAACCGAGCATTCTCAATCGATCGGGCAAAACGCGAACTCGGTTACAAGCCAGTCGTGGATCTGCAAACGGGCATCGCCAAAACGGCTCAGTGGTATGAGTCGCAAGGACTGGTGTAGACAACGGCAATTGTGGCATTTTAAATCGACGCTAAACGCACGTTGCTAAGAACACCGGCAAACACCGATCGCCAGCTGAACGGCCCTGGACACGTTCACGAGGCCCTTACGGAACCGAATACATCAGCGTTACGGAAATACCAATCGATATTTGTCGGTTCAAATCGTTGGCGCGATCTGATCAACTTTGAACTTAGGACTTTTGTGTTTGGGAACTTGTCGGGTGCGACTGGCTTGGTTGCTCGAAAACTTGCCTACCGTCGGCTCTTCCAGCGATGCGAAAAAGGAGCCACGTTTGGCCGAGGCATCACGATTCGGCATCCAAAAAAGATCTCAATTGGCCACCGATTGATCATCGACGACTGGTGTGTTCTGGACGCCCGCGGTGACACAAACGACGGAATTGCGATTGGCGATGACGTCATGATTGCGCGAAACTCGGCATTCGTATGCAAAGATGGTTCTCTATCGATCGGCGATCGAGCCGGTATTGGAACTAATAGCTTGTTTCATGCGATCGGAGATAGTCGCGTTGCAATCGGAAACGATGTTGCGATCGGTTCATACTGCTATTTGATTGGCGGTGGTGAGTACGTCACGGATTCCATCGACTTGCCGGTGATGCATCAGGGGCAAGTCTCCCGCGGTGGAATCACGATCGAAGACAATGTGTGGATTGGTGCTCGAGTCACAGTTCTCGATGGTGTGACCATCGGTCGAAACTCGATCGTCGGTGCTGGTTCTGTCGTGAATTCGGACATAGCACCGTTTAGTGTCGCTGTCGGTTCGCCAGCCCGCGTGATCCGAGACCGTCGCGAAGGAGGCATGAAATAAAGATCTGTATCGACTCACGCGTGGCCACGAAGGGCGGCACCTATACGTTTGTTGATGGATTCATCAGCCAGCTCATGTCGATGATGGAATTCCGTGACGGTGAGTACGTGATCGGTGACCATTCAGTTTCAGTCATCGCGCATTCCGATCAAAAACTCGCGACAGATTCGTCGCTGCGTATCCCCAACAGCCGAATGCAGGAACTGCTGTGGGCTCAGCGGTCGCTTCCAACGTGGCTTCGCAAAAACGAATTCGACGCCTACCACAGCCTGAAACATGTTGGACCACTAATTTGCCCGGCGCAAACCGTCTACCGTGTTCCTGCAGTCGGGCAGTTCGACGGTAGCTATCCTTTATCGCTTAGCGAGCGATTCTATTGGGCGCACCTTGCGAAACGTGCGTACATTAAATCCGATTTGTTAATTGCCGTCTCGGATTACATTCGCAATGGACTGATTGAACAGTTAGGTGTTAATCCTGAAAAAGTCGTCACAATTCACAACGGCGTTAACGCTCGGTTTCGGCAACTTGATCCGGGCGAGAACCACGATTCGCATGTACGCGAGACGTTGGGGATTCATCGGCCGTTCGTTTTGAGCGTCGGAAATGTCGTACCGGTTAAGAACGTTAAGACATCGTTATTAGCGTTTTCGCAGCTGTGCAAGGACCGCGATTTCGAATACGACTTCGTCGTCGCAGGCGGAACGGACTATCCTCACGCTGACGAGCTCCGCCAGTTGGGTGCGACTCACGGAATCGCTGATCGAGTTCACTTCATTGGATTCCAAAGTCCCGATCAACTCGTGCAACTCTACAACTCGGCAGCTGCGTTGATTCACACGTCGTTCCACGAAGGTTTCAGCCTCACGATTCTTGAGGCCATGGCGTGCGGCATGCCAATTATTGCGTCGAAGACATCTTCAATTCCCGAAGCCGCCGGAGATGCCGCGTGCTACATCGACGATCCGACCGATTGTGAATCACTTGCGAACGAGATTGACAACTTGCTGCGATCGGAACCGAAACGCAATACGTTGTCACAAGCGGCGATCGATCGAAGTCGGCAGTTTACATGGCAAGCGTGCGTCGAAAAGACGCTCAATGCGTACGACAGGTTAACGAGCCCATGTGTGGCATAGCGGGAATCGCTCCTTACTCGCCGAAAGATTCGCCGTCCGAGTCGACGCTCGTGAAGATGGCTCATGCGTTGCATCACCGCGGACCAGACGATCAAGGAGTGTGGTCCGGACTGGGCTGCGGTCTGTCGATGAGCCGCCTGGCAGTAGTCGACGTCGTCGATGGCAAACAACCAGTCGCCAACGAAGACGAAACGGTTTTTGCTGTCTTCAATGGCGAGATCTATAATCACAAGGAGCTGTCCGATCAACTTCGTTCGCGCGGCCACAAGCTTCCTTCGCGGTGCGATGCAGAAGTCATCGTTCACCTTTATGAAGAACACGGGATCGAATTCGTCAAACACCTGCGCGGCATGTTCGCGATCGCACTTTGGGACTCACGACAGCGAACGCTGTTTTTGATTCGAGACCGTCTCGGCGTCAAGCCGCTGTACTACCACATTGGCAAATCGGGAATCGTTTTCGGGTCAGAAATCAAAGCGGTGCTTCAAGAGGACGGTGTACCTCGTGAACCCGATCTAACTGCGATCGATCACTTGATTCGGTTCGGACATTTCGCGCCAGAGAGTTCGCCATTTCTCGGCATTTGCGAAGTGCCCCCTGCGACCGTTCTTTCGTTTCGGTCTGGTGTCGTGAATCAATCGTGCTACTGGGATCTCACCGAAACCATCGAATCGGCTCGCAGCTCCACCACGCCATACAACCCACATGACGCTGTCACACAGCTCCGCGAGCACATTGCAGATTCAATTTCCGAGCGATTACACAGCGACGTTCCGCTTGGTGCTTTCCTCAGCGGCGGCATCGACTCGAGCCTAATCGTTGCGTTGATGTCCGCACTTAGATCTGAGCCGTTTGACACATTTACGATCGGATTCGACGACGACAGCTTCGACGAGCGACCGTACGCTCGAGCGATCGCCGACGAATTCGGAACGCGTCATCATGAACTGGTTGTCAAACCGGACGTCGAGCGGATCCTGCCAGAATTGATTCGTCATCATGACACTCCGTTTTATGACACGTCAGCGATTCCAATGTACTATCTGAGTGATCTCGCACGCCAACATGTAACCGTCGCACTGTCAGGAGACGGCGGCGACGAACTCTTCGCAGGCTACAACATTTTTTCTGCGAATCGAGCGGCCACGCTGTATCGCCGATTACCGCAGAGCATCCGCGATTGCGTTGCGCGATGTGCCAAATGGATTCCCGAATCGAGCAATTACGTGAATCGTGGCCGAGTTGCCCGAGAGTTCCTCGTAGCAACCGATTTGCAGCCGATTGAACGGTACGCTCGTTGGAACTCTAAAATCAAGTTTGAAACGCGAAATCGACTATACCGACACGAGCAACTGCGTGATCGGCTTCACCACAGCGATGTTTTGTTTTTGTCTGACGAGTACTGCCAATTCACGAACGCAACTGACCTCGATCGTCAACTCTATATCGCCATGCGACACGAACTTGCGTGCGACATGTTGGTGAAAGTCGACCGCATGAGTATGGCTCACGGTTTGGAAGTGCGGTCTCCTTTGCTGAGTCATCGCTTGTTCGAATTCGCTGCGGCGTTGCCCGACAAAGCAAAGATTAAACGTTTTCACGGTAAAGCATTGTTACGGGACGTCGCTGAACAAGTGTTGCCGAAACAGATCGTACGCCGCCCGAAACGGGGCTTCAGCGTTCCATTGGATCGATGGTTGAGAACTTCTCTACGAGATTTCAGTGCAACGATCCTGCTAGAGTCGAAGACTCGGCAGCGAGAACTCTTTCACACGAACTTCGTCGAATCGATGCTCAAAGAACACTCGGAAGGCTGCCGGAACTGGGGTCGCGAAATCTGGACGATGTTAACGATCGAACTCTGGTTCCGGATGTACATCGACGCGCAACCGAGCGTTTCGCAGCATACTGCTACTATTTCCCCAACGATCAGTCTGACCGCATGAAACAATCGACGAAAATGGCGCCGAATCATTGGCTGCCGCGAAGTCGCGTTCAACGCCGCGACAAGTATCTACTAAAGCTGTGCATGAACCGCAACGTTGTGCATCTCGCTTGTGCCGCTTGGCCTTTTACAAATGAACTGTTGGCCAACGGCGAACTGCTGCATCTGAAACTTCACGATGTGTGCAAGAACCTGGTTGGGATTGACGTTTGCCGCAAAGGGCTTGATTTGCTCGGCGATCGTTTCGATGAATTGCACGAAGCGGATCTTTTGTGCAATGAGCAATTTCTCCAAGTGATCGACAAACTGGATTGGGTCCCCGACGTCTTCGTGGCGGGCGAACTGATCGAGCATCTTGATCAACCGGGACGATTGCTAGAAAACTGCCGGTCCGTAATGCCACCGACCGCCAAGCTCGCGATCACCGTGCCGAACGCATTTTCCGCAAAATCATTTCTGCGAGTCGCCGTTGGCGTAGAAAAAGTTTCTGC
>JAGQPC010000035.1 GCA_020426925.1 Planctomycetales bacterium
CAGATCATCGCCGAAGCGATGGAAAAAGTCGGAAGCGACCTGGGAGCTAACGTTGGTACACAGCTTGTCTCGATTATCGCCGGTGAAGTACTTACGCAACTGGCGGTCAGAATGGGTGTGTCAGCAGGGATACTGTCCGCTGGCGCGAGTACCAGTTGGGCAACTTTTGGAATTGGTTTGGCGATTGGAGTCATCGTCGACCAAATCGTGGCTTGGATTTGGGACTGGTGGGCCGATCCGACCGGTGATTTTGTAACAGAGCTGAATCGAGAGCTGGATACGATCGCGTCGAACCTGACGGAGACCATGCAAGATCGGCTAGTTACATTCGCAGAACAACGAGCTGAATTACGACGGGCGACAGTCTTGACTCTGCTGACCGCACAATAGAGGAGATAACCCAATGCGATCCGTTTTCGTTTTGACAGTTGGATTCTCAGTGATCTTGGGAAACGTAGCTCAGGCACAGCGAGCTGCCATGGCGCGCGAAGCAGCGGAGTTTGTAATGCGTAAGTTCGGCAGGAAAGCGGTTAGTGAAAGCGTTGAACAACTTGCGCGCAAAGGTGAGCTGTTGGCTGCCAAATATGGTGACGAAGCGTTCGCTGCGCTCAAAAAAGTGGGCCCACGAACCTTTCAGCTCGCAGACGATGCGGGCGAATTCGGCGGTAAGGCAGTTCAGCTCATGGCCAAGCATGGTGACGAAGCGATTTGGGTAGCCCGAAATCCCAATCGATTGAAGTTGGTGGCGGCTCATGGCGATGATGCTGCTCTGGCAATGATTAGACACGGCCAGATTGCTGAGCCGCTTATCGTGAATTTCGGAGATGACGCCGCACGCGCAATTTCAAAGCTGTCGGGGCAAAATGCCCGGCGGCTTGCGATGATGGGCGATGACGGTGGTCTGAATTCAGAGCTTGTTTCTGTCGTCGGGCAATATGGCGACAAAGCGATGGATTTCATCTGGAAAAACAAAGGGGCGCTCGCGACAGTTGCGGTGGCAGCGACGTTCGTCGCCAATCCAGAACCATATATTGACGGCACCTTGTCACTTACGGAACAAGTTCTCGACAAGGCAGTCGAACCAATGGCCGGGGTGGCCAGCCAAGTGGCCGCTGATGTCGTTCCACGCACAAACTGGACACTGCTAGGTTGTATCACAATCGTTGTCATTGGCTTGCTGCGATTCGGCAAGTCGTGGCTGCGGCAGTTGGCAACTAGCCGTGTCGGGTGATTCAACACTCGGCAGTCAGCATTACCGGTTTTCTTGGACAAGTGATGCAGGACGACATAGGTTGGTCAGTGCCGCGATCGAAGACGTCTCGTATAGTTCGCCGCCCCAAGCCGAATGACGTGCATGCTGGCCGATTGTCATAAAACTGTAACAAAGCTGTGATAAAGTGGACACATGAGTATGAATGCAGTGAACAAGATTAAGTTGGCTATCATCGGACTTTGTGGAGTTGTCTGCGGCTGTCTTGTGTCTGCACTTTGGCGAACGCAATCAGAATGGTCGCCAAAGGATGCACCGCCGATGAAGCGGCCGAATCGAGATAACGCAGCCAGCGATGGCTCTCCAAGCTCGACAGGTTTATTGAGACCGGCGGATGTACCCGATATGACCCGTAAGCACGTGAATTCGCGATAGAAAAACATTTTCGCGCGCGAGTTCAATGCTCTTGCGACAGTCATGCGACACCGACCGAGGCAGCAGCCAGTTGCAATTGGGCATCGCAAACGAGATTCGAAAGCGTCATTAAACCGTAACGTTACTGTGATACCATCGACTGATGAGCATGCACTACATGACAAAACTGCAACTGGCGATCATCGGATTTGTGGGGATCGTCGCGGCTGGCCTTATTTCTGTTTATGAGGTTTTACAGGCGAGACGACAAGACGATGGCACAGGACATCCAAAACACTCAATCCCAACGCATTCCAGTGGGCAGGACAACATTGAGCTCTCGCAATTGACGCCAACGAACGTGCCGACGCTAGTACCTCCAAAAAACACAAAAAACAAAGGTCGATAAGTTCGAAATCCACGTCATGGCACAAAAGCTTATAGTTCCGCTCGTTTTGGCAATTGGCTGCCTGGCTCCGCAAGGATTCGCGATTGACGATTCTCCTAGCAACCGCGAAGCGCTCATCACGATCGTTAAATCGGTTTCTCACCCCTACTCCATTCAGACAGCTAGTGGAGTGGATTCGTATGAACCAAACTTGTTGGACGCAGCGAAAATGCTGGTCAGCGTACACCTCCAAGGGGATGTATCTACCGAACTCCGGGAGTTGTCTCGCGATGCATTCCTAATGCTGGCAACAAGCGAGGCGGCAAACATCGTGGGCTACAACGCTTCGTCGTCGACTCTGTTGGACATTATTAAACTCGCCCAAGGTGACGGACTTCCGTTAACTGCTGGGTTTTTCGACATCTTGTCGACATACGGGCTTGCTCAACAAATTCAACGTTTGCGCGACGACACCATCGATTACAACGTAGAAGACTTGTTGAAAGACCTTGTAATCCGAGAAATCGCCGCTCGCGTGATTGAACTTGGAATTCGGCTGAAGGCCGAACAAATGCGAGGGGAGGTGGTTGCCAGGTTGATCGCTGTCCAGCGGGAGTGGAGCAGCACGGAGAATGATCAAAGATTTGCGGCCTTGCACTGGAGCGTGCAAGGTGCTGATATTCATCCGCGGCTGAAGTTTACTACGGAGTCTGATCAGAACGACCTGGTTGTGGCTTTGCTGCTCAAGAATCAAGCCCGTGATACGTTGAACGAGGACGCCAACTATAACG
>JAGQPC010001012.1 GCA_020426925.1 Planctomycetales bacterium
CTCTGTTGAAATGCCAAACGCGCGGGCGGCAAACGCGTGTCCAAATTCGTGAAGCAGAACACACAGGAAGCTGCAAAACAGCAACGCAGCGTTCATCCCACCAGCACTAACGCCGCCTGAGAACAGGCCGGACAGTACGATCCACCCAAAGAATAGGTAGAACGTCCAATGAATTGACACGTCGATTCCAGAAAAACGACCCAAAAAAGTTGTGCGGTTCATCGTGATTGCCTCATCGCGTTCATCGTTGCTATTTCTCAGTACGATGATTGCGCGATTCGGTTCACGACATTCAGCACGATCGCCCGGTGTGCGGCAGAGAGATGATTAAGGGCGCTAAGAATCGTATACACCTGCCGATGCTACGAACTTGGGTAAAGCTCCCCCCCAAAAAAAAACGGCCGGCAACGCGTGACAATTGACAAACGCGGTGCCGACCAGGGTTTCGTCATGGATTTGAAGTTAACGTGGAAGCACCACAACTTCGAGGTACGCGAGCATATCACGTTAGTGCGACATTGCAACCACTGGCTTTGAGAAAGTTCACCCGAGCTTGTGCACCGGAACACTGGGGTTGCCAGGACGACACCTGCATTATCTGCGCTGGAAGCGAACCAGACAAAGAAATCCAGCAATCGCCGTCAAATTGAAGTCGTGGGTTCGGGCATAATGTAATAGGAATCAGAAATGGGCCGCCGGCTGCCACAAATGCCGTTATCGTTTGACTTGCTTCAATCCAAAGACTTCCGGCTTCCGGATTGTAAATATCAACAAGATTGACGTGCCCAGAGCCGACTTGCTCACAGCTGGCTGAGGCCATCAAAACAAAGAAATCGACCACCAGAACTTTCTTGCACACAATTGCCCCTTCAGGGATCGCACACGCCATGACCAGCTGCGTGCTTCGAGTGTCAACTTAACCAACGGTATTCGCCTGCCAACTGACTTCGTTTGGCATGAACAAACTAATTAACACAGAAGGCCGAGTGGCAACTCACGTCGGCGCGATTTGAATACTGCAGTCTCTTGCAGCTCAACAACGAAGTCACTCGCAGTTTTGCCACACAAGTACTGATAGAGCTTGAGTTGAACGATGAGCTGCAGGGTTAGCAGCACGCCACGAACCTTCGGCGGTGAGCCCCGATCCTGCTGTCAACAGTACCCCGAGCAGGATTCGAACCTGCGACCTACTGATTAGGAATATTGCTGTCGAGCACTCAGAAACACTGGTTTTTCCGGCACCTGCGCGCGTATTATTCCCAAAATGCAGGAAACGATGCAGGAAACTCCCCATGGCCCGCCCAGCAAAAATGAGGTTCCGGAAACAGAACCGCACCTGGTACGTCGAAATCGATGGCAAGCAAGTAAATCTTGGAAAAGACAAGAACGAAGCGACCACTCGCTTCCACAAGTTGATGGCAGAGAAAGGCCAGGAGCGGCCGCTTCTAATAAGCGAGCCGCTGGTTTGCGAAGTCGCGGACCGCTTTCTCGAATGGTGCACTCACCATCGCGAGCAACGAACGGTTGACAGCTACCGCCATCACTGGGAGCGGTTTCTGAAATGGCTGCCACGTGGCAAAACGTTACCGGCCAGCGAACTAAAGCCTTATCACATTATCGAGTACCTGGACGCCCACACCTGGGGAAACAGCTACAAACGCCAGGCTGCAGGTGCTGTCCAACGTGCCTTCCGTTGGGCGGTGTCGGTAGGGCTGTTCGATTTCCATAGTTGTGTCCGAATCCCCAAGCCGAAAGGGGAGCGCCGTGAGACGCCCATGACGGCAGAACAGTATCAAGAGATTCTGCGCCATTCACGCCCCGAGTTTCGAGATGTGCTTGAATTCGCTTGGGAAACGGGTTGCCGGCCTCAGGAAATCCGGCTGCTCCGTCCTGACTATGTCCAGGGCGATGTCGTCGTGTTTCCCATTAAAGAATCGAAGGGCAAACGGCGGAGCCGCGTGATCTACCTGAATGAAAAAGCACTGGCCATCATCGCTCGGCAACCAAAAAACGACTGGGTGTTCGTTAATGCTCGCGGGAACCAATGGTCGGCGTCGAACTTCAATAACCGTCTGGACCGGCTAAAGAAAAAGCTCGGCTATAAGTGCTGTCTTTACCAGGCCAGGCACGCATACGGTACCAGGAAGCTACTGGAAGGCCACAGCGTCGAAATCGTCAGTGCGTTAATGGGCCACCAGTCGCCACAGATGTTGCATGCGGTCTACGGACACATTAACCAGGCAACCGAACATCTGAAGCGGGCAGCCAAGTAGCGAAACTTCAAACGACGACCGAATTGGCACAAATCAATTGCTCCGCACACGGTGGGCGGAGCGTGAACGTCTGTCGCTATCAATAGTCTGTTGTGTCGCTTGGCGGCAAAGACCGGACGGAAGTTTGGTCAATACGATTTCCGTCATGCGAGAGCAACTCAGCTTTTAGAATCCGGTGTTGACCACTTGACCGTGGCAAAAATTCTTGGGCATTCCGATGGATCGATGTTGGCGAGGCTGTACGCTCACATAGGCGACGCACACGCGCAGCAATACTCGCACATGCACCGCCAGGTTTGAGACCGTAGGTGTGCGACGTAAGTGAATTGAATGCGGGTGCTGTTCGTTAGCGACTCCAAAGTGGACTTGTTCACATGCTGTGTAGACTGGAAACCAGGAAATTGTCAGCAGATGAAGGAGAGTTAAGCAACGTGGACGTTGCAACGGTAATTGATTGCTATTCCGCTGATGCCCTATGAGCAGCCATCCGGAGAAGCCTCACGGTTTCAGCCGGCTAGACTCCAACTAATCGGTCAATATGATCGCACCCGTTGGGCAGGACTCAGCACAAGTTGCCGCAGCTGTGCCCAGTGCTTCATCGATGGTCTTTCCCGGCGGTGGACCGATTCGTGTGTCGATCCCGCGGTGAATCACGGCGATCCCTGCTGCGTCCGGCGCCTCATCTGCCAGCTGGACGCAAATGCCGCACAAAATGCACTTGCCCAGTTCTAACGTGACCTTTTCGCCAACAAGTTGCCCTTCGTACCGTCGACCCTCGCCGCGAAAACGATGGGCATCACAATCATACATAGCCGCATAGTGGTGAAGCAGACAGCTAGCCAGGGCACGACAATCACATTCCAGACAACGTGCAGCTTCAGCTTGTGCCGCTTGGTCACGGGCTGCTCGGTCACGAGCCTCTTGTTCGACTGCCACTGGCTCACTGGGCCTATCGAAAGCTCCTTGCTCATAGGCCCCTTCCTCAACGGCATCAAAGCCGAGTGAACGGCTATCAACTCGTGGACTAGGCACGATCCCCTCGCAATAGTCGCAAAGCTCCTGCTGCGTCAGTCTGGCCAATCGCGTCTCGTAGGCCTTGCGTCGATCCGGTGGCCGCTTACCACGAAGCCAGCAGTCGATACATTCGGCCGCCAACTTGCCTTCGGCGACCGACTGCACTACGAGTTTATAGGGTCGTACGGCGTTTCCCGCTGCAAAGACTCCTTCCCGTGACGTCATGCGAGTATCCGCGTCCACACGCATCCCGCTCTTCGTGGTCACGATGCCCGCGTCATTTAGCCACGGTATCGCAGTACGACCGGTGGCAAGCAGTACCGCATCGTAATCGTCCACGAGACCATCTAAAGCGGCTTTGTTGCTGACATCTTGGGCAAACCGACAATCGACTTCCAACGACAACACGGTGTTGCTTTCAGCCGCCAAGACCTCCGGGGGCAATTCGTCTGGAAACTCATGCGTCAGTCGACCGCCCGGCACGTTGAGCGAATCGATCAAGGTGCAACGGTGGCCGCACTGGCGTAGGTGATAAACAGCGGTCAAACCTGTAGGTCCACTACCTACGACCGCTACACGTTTCCCGGTTTCCGGCGCCAGCGGAGGTCGGTAAGGCGTTTCGGATGCGAGGTCGCGATCGGCAACGAACCGTTTGATTTTGCAGATCGCCGCTGGGCTGTCATGCTGTCCTCGCCGACACGCCTGTTCACAGACCTCGGGACAAACTCGACCCAAAATGGCGGGTAACGCGATATCCCGTTTGACCGTGGCCAGGGCGGCGGAATATTCGCCATCCGTTACCTGCCGGAGCATATTGGGAATATCCATTTTCGCCGGGCACGTATTTTGACAGGGCGCATGGCAATCGCCAGCGTGATCGGCGAGCAAGAGTTCAATTCCTGTGCGGCGCAGATTGTGTACGGCCGTGGTTTCGGATTCAACATGCATTCCTGCTTGGACTTTTGTCGCGCAGGAAGGGACATAACCTTGCCGGCCATCGATGCGGACCAGACAGCACATGCACGACGTGTTGGCTGGGTGGCCGTCCAGAAAACACATGGCAGGCAGGTCGATCCCGAGTCGCCTGGCCGCAGCCAGAATGGTCGCATCGTCGTCTACTTCGACCGGCAGATTGTCAATCCACAGCTGCACCATCACGCCACCTGAATTTCTGGTTTGGGAACTTTTGGTTCTGGTTTTGGTTTGTGAGACTTCCCTGGACTGATGGTGACAATCGCGTGTTCCGGACAGGTCGTACGGCACGCATCACAGCATGTGCAGAGCTGCGTATCGATCACGTGTTGGCGATAAGGCGTTGCTTCGATGGCAGCCACTGGGCAGTGTTGTGCGCAGAGCGTGCACCCCACGCAGTCTCGAGTGACTTTGTACTGGATGAGGGACTTGCAGCGACCAGCGGGACAACGGCCTTCCAAATGAGCTTCATACTCGTCGCGGAAATACTTGAGAGTTGTGACAACAGGGTTTGGAGCCGTCTTGCCAAGTCCACACAGACTGCCATCGGTCACGCTTTGGGCCAGCCATGCGATGTCGTCGAGTTCATGCCGGGATGCCTTACCGGAACAAAGTCGCTCCAACATATCCAGCAGCTTGCGCGTTCCCACTCGACAGAAAGTGCAATGGCCACAGGATTCTTGCTGCGTGAACTCTAAAAAGTAACGAGCCACATCAACCATACAATCTGTGTCGTCCAGCACGACTAGGCCGCCGGAACCCATGATCGCCCCCAGCTCGCGAAGCGCCTCATAGTCGATGGGTGTGTCGGACAATGCGGCCGGAATGCATCCTCCTGACGGACCTCCAATCTGAACCGCTTTGAAGGTTCGCCCGGGAGCCACGCCACCACCATATTGCTCGACCAATTCGCGGATCGTGGTTCCCATGGGAGCTTCGACGAGTCCCCCTTGTTGAATCTTGCCGGCCAAGGAGAAGACCTTGGTCCCCTTGCTTCCCGCCGTACCGACTGACGAAAAAGCGTCGGCGCCGTGACGAATGATCCAAGGCACGCATGCCAAGGTTTCGACATTGTTCACCAGCGTCGGTCGCTCCCACAGTCCCGACACGGCAGGATAGGGAGGTCGATAATGCGGCGTGCCGCGATTTCCCATCACGGACTCAATCAGCGCAGTCTCTTCACCACAAACAAATGCACCCGCGCCTTCAATCACATCGATATCAAAGGCAAACTTGCAGCCAAAGATGTTGTCGCCCAGCAGCCCCTTCTCTCGCATCCTGCCTACGGTTTCTCGCAACCTTTCCACCGCCAGAGGGTATTCATTGCGAACGTAAACGATTCCTCGAGACGCACCGACTGCCCAAGCAGCCAGCAGCATTCCTTCGAGCACGCTGGCGGGCGCCGATTCCATGATCGAGCGATCCATGAAGGCGCCTGGATCACCTTCGTCACCGTTGCACACGACGAACTTGTCGCCGACTTGCTCACTGACAAGACGCCACTTTCGCGCCGTGGGAAAACCACCACCGCCTCGCCCCCGCAATCCGCTTCGCTCTATCTGGTCGATGACGGATTGCTGCTCGCCGGCGGAGAGACATTTGGCCAACGCCGCAAATCCACCTTGCTGCTCGTATTCGTCCAGCGTACCCGTTGTCAGATGGGGCCAGAGTTGCGTTACGACGTTGCTGCCAGTCATCTCTGGAGCAGTCAATAACGTGGCCGTCGATTCTTCTTGAGCGGGCCTCGATGCGGCTTTCTTAGAAGGCTTATATCCGCGGCGATCCTTCGGCTTGTCACGACATTCGTCCAAGATCTCGGGCAGATCTTCCACCCGCACATGGGCGAACAGTTGCCCATCGACTTTCACCGCCGTCGCAAGCGTGCAGCATCCCATACATCCTACATCTTCGACGGTCGCCATCCGCGCTGCGTCTGTGTCGGTACCGGCCGGGATGCCAAGACCTCGGCGCAGTTCTTCCAAGACGCGGTCTGCCCCGGCTACGTGACAGGCGGTTCCGCGGCAGACTTCGACAAGATGCTTGCCACACGGCTTGGTACGAAACCGCGTGTAGAACGATGACACACTCGCCACTTGTGTGGGCGTGATATCCGTCAGTCGGCACAACTCGTCCAGAGCAGCCGCTGGCAAATAGCGATACTCGTGCTGGATTTCGTGTAGCAATGGGATGAGCTGACGAGCGTCGCGACCGACTCGCTCCACGATGCGCCGCACAGCCGCCAGATCGACTTCCGGCTCCGAAGGTTCCGAAACCGTAAGGGTGCTTAGGTCGTCAGTTGACGACTCTGGATCCGACGTCGGCGGCACTCGCCTCGGCATCGCTTCCGCCAGCGTCGATGGCAAAGACGGTTTGTCGACGGACGGACCGCGAAGAGACCAAATCAGTCCGCCGGCGGCTACGAGCGCGAGCATACTTGCCCAGCGTTCTCGTCGCTTGAATGTGAGTGATTGTCGGGTTTGCGTTTCAATCAGCTGGTGGAATTGTTCTGCTGACTCCGCGTCTTGCCGCGCTGCGTCTTCGGCAACCTCGAGCGCCTCACGCTGCGTAGGATAGACCATCGACCAGCGGACGTGATCCACGACCAGTAGGCTCACACAAGAAGCCAAAACAACGGCGGCCACGATGGACATGGCGGTTCGTAGGCGAGACGGTTGCCACATCACGAAGCACCTTCCTCGACACGCGAATCCTGCTGCCGCGCCGTCGCGATCACGTCGTCAAGTTCGATCAACTCGATGTCACCCCAAGCCAACTGCTGGCGTGGGCAATGGGCAAAACAACGAGCACATGCAAAGCACTTGCTGGGCACAGCGCGCAGCTCGCGAATGGCACCAAACGGGCAACTGTCGACACAGAGTCCACAATCGAGCTCGTCATCGGGCGTGATGGAGACGGGCCAAATGGCAAAGCGAGACACGATGGCCAGCAGTCCACCGTACGGACATAGATACCGACAGTATGGACGTCCCACGACGGTACCGAGCAACA
Source organism: Planctomycetales bacterium (assembly GCA_020426925.1). Classification (GTDB taxonomy): domain Bacteria; phylum Planctomycetota; class Planctomycetia; order Pirellulales; family Pirellulaceae; genus JAGQPC01. The sequence continues at coordinate 7,269 of JAGQPC010001012.1, forward strand.
GCAGGCCGCCGCCAGTTGCCAGCAGCCAAGCGGGACCGTTCAACCGAAACATGCCAACAAAGGGATCAAAACGGCAAATGATGAAATCACGCGACTCCGCGGGTTGCATGGCAAACCCAATCGCCGCAATCAGATAGGCATATTTGAAAAGCCCCAGAAACTGGTCGACGCGGCGAGGCACCTCCACCGGTCGCAATAAGACAATGTCTTGGACGGCACCCAACGGACAAACACCGCCGCAAAAAACGCGTCCGGCAAGCAACGCGGCCGCGAGTGGCAGCAGGAAAAAAGCCAACACAACCAGCGGCACGGCGATCGATGGATCCGCCAGCTATGCCGCCACGTTCTGCGTTGAGCCCACAGGACAAACACAACCTTGCCGATAAAAGCCAAAATACGCAATCGAACCAAGAGTAATCGCGGTGATGACGAACTGACGCCGACCACGTCGCGAAACCCAAGCTACGATGCCCATCCCCGCTGCTAACACCGCTACGTCAAGCGCATACAGCCAAACCGAACGAGGCAAGGGGCGTTGAACTTGTGGAAGCTGATATTCGCCGCCGATGTCTTCGGGTTGAGGTGCCGCGGTCACGGGCCGCTCGTAGTCCAGCTGGGCGAGGCAGTAAGAAGGCGTTCCTACACCGCCGATCCATAGCCCAGCGACTAGGCAGAGTAAGAACACGCCCCGAGAGCCACTCGTGACGCGGAGAGCAGCGGCAACGGAGCGCGAGGCGTTCACGCATGCCCTCCCTCAAGCTGCGGATTCGGTGCCGGCTCCGGTCCAACGCGACGATACGCATCCTCGGGGCATTTGTTAGCGATCGTGCAACGATTACATCGCAGGCACAAATCGTAGCGCACTTCAAG
>JAGQPC010001013.1 GCA_020426925.1 Planctomycetales bacterium
TGACCGAGCAAATTGAAAGTGCGAGCGCACTGCACGTGGCGTTTATCAAGAAGCGAATCATCGAAGCGGCAAACATTGAATCCGCTGATCCGGAGCGCTCCATCGAGATCTACGATGGAGTGATCCAGCTGTACCGCGAAAAGCCCTGGGCAACAGACTACGTCGAGCAAGCTGCGGTAGCGATCGAACGACTCCGGGCGAGATAGAGACTTACGAAGACCAGCTCCACTTTCCGCCAATTGTACTGCGCATCGGATGAAGGCCATCGTGCCAGCGACATCACGTTCTCTCTCGTTCTCGAATGCGGTCTCAGTAAGGTGGCATTACCTACGGCCTCGCTTCTAGGATCATGTTGAATGGCGTTTCAGCGACGCGGCGCAGGGAGCTGAATCCGCCTTCGTTAACGATTATTTCTTTTAACCGTTTTTCGCCCGCTTGAGCACCCAATGCTGTTCCTACCTCCTGAGCAAGTGACGTGGGAACGCAAACCATTGTCGATGCTGCATAGTACAGCCGACCGACTGGGTTGAGATTGTCCGATAGCGTATCGCCAGCCATCGGTTCGACGATCATACACGCGCCGTCTTCTTTTAATGTTTCTCGGATGTGCTTCATTGCACCCGCCGGATCGCCCATGTCGTGCAGACAATCGAAAATAGTTGCCAAGTCAAATTTTCCGTGCACGTGCTTCGCCAAGCAGACGTCGAATTGCAGATTGCTCAGCGATTTTTCGGCTGCGTGCTGCCGAGCCGCTTCGATCGATTCTTCGTGGAAATCGAGGCCGATGAATTCCGAGTTTGGAAACGCTTGAGCCATGATCATCGTAGTGATGCCGTGCCCGCAACCGACGTCGGCGACTCTCGCTCCACTTTTTAGCTTTTCGATCATGCCGTCAATTGCCGGAAGCCAAGCCTGGAGCAGGTGGTTTTCGTAGCCAGGTCGGAAGAACTGCGCGACAGCACACGACAGGCACTTCGACTGCGAGCCCCAGCCTACTCCTTCGCCAGATTTGAACGCCTTCGCAACCAGAGGTTCGTTTTGCTGGAACGCAGCTGCCGATCCGAATGCGGGCGCCAGGTAAAACGGACTCGCTCGATCCGCCAGCACAAACGCCTGTTCGGGTGTCATCGAGAACTTGCCAGATTCTGCGTCATACGTCACGTAATTTGAGGCCGCCTGTGCGCACAGCCACTCTTGCATATAGCGTTCCGCCACGCCCGTTCGGTCTGCTAGTTCTTCGACGGTCGATGGCCCCGCTTCATTCAACGCTTCGTAGAGTCCCAATCGCTCACCAATCTGCACAAGCGGCACGCTGAACGCACCTCCAAGATCGTGAAGCATTTGCCCGACCAACTCATGAAGCTTGTTTTCGTCCATGGATTCATCCTTTCGTGCGGTAATTGTGACGCAGGAGTCTACCATGTTCTGGCCTATGGTGACGACTTGAGTTTCGCATAAAGCGTCCCGCGGCCAATTCCCAAGATTTTGCAGGCCTTTGTTTTGTTGCCGCCGCATGCGGCAAGCACTCTTTGAATGTGTAATTGCTCGGCCTCAGCAAGAGAGATTAGTGGCGACGTCGATGGTGAGGATCGGCTGGCTTCTCCCAAGGCGAGATCTTCTGGCCCCACGTCGTCCGATTCCCCCAAAACGACGACTCGTTCCATAGCATTTCGCAGTTCGCGAACATTGCCCGGCCAACTGTGTTCAACCAGCATTGACGCGGCAGCTTTCGAAATGCGTTTCGGTCCTCGGCCCACCTGCGAGCGGAATTGTTGCAGAAACAGCCCAGCCAACAGCAAGACGTCGTCACCTCGTTCACGTAGTGGCGGTAAATTCAGTTCGATCACTCGCAATCGAAAGTACAGATCTTCGCGAAACTTGCCAGAATCGACCATAGAGCGGAGATCTCGATGAGTTGCCGCGACGACTCGGATGTCGACTTGAATCGGCTTTGTGCCGCCGAGCCGCTCGAACGGATGCCCTTCCAGCAGACGCAACAGCTTCGCTTGGCAGGCGAGCGTCATTTCGCCGATTTCGTCCAGAAATATCGTGCCGCGATGAGCTCGTTCAAACTGTCCTACGCGTCGTTGATCCGCGCCCGTGAACGCGCCAGCTTCGTGACCAAACAATTCGCTTTCCAAAAGAGACTCGTTGAACGACGCACAATTCACTGCAACAAACGGTCCGGCAGCTCGGTTACTCAAATCGTGAATAGAGTGGGCAACCAACTCTTTGCCTGTTCCGCTTTCGCCAAGAATCAATACGGTCGAGCTGGTTGGCGCAATGCGTTGAATCTGACTGTGCACTGATTGCATCGCGGAACTTTCACCATGGAGTCGACTCATGTTGCCAACCCGTTGTCTCAAGTTGCGGTTTTCTTGCTCCAGCGACTCCCGGTGTTCGAAGATCTCCGCAGCCATCCCCAACTGATGAGCCAGCGCGAGAATAAAATCGAGATCCGCTTGCTCGAAATCGGTAGAGTCATTTTGTCGTCGACATTCGATCGCTCCGCGTGGACTGCGGCGGCCGGGGATCGGCGCAGCCGTCGTGGGGAAGTGCAACTCTTTTCTATCCAGATTCCAATCGCTACCGTAGGCAACGGCTTCGTTGCGTTCCATGCAGACACTGGCTAACAAACGACCGTCCGAGCTTTCACCGATGGATGCAAGTCGCTTCAACCGACCATCGACGCCAGTCATCCAGACGTTCACCGACGAACACTTGACGACGTCGGCGATCGTCTCTGCCGCGAGCTTCGCCGCGCGGATCAGATTTGATTGAGCGTAGACAGTGGTGGTGAAACGCAGAACGGCGGACAGGCGTTCACTCGACAGCATCGGTTGCGTGCTATCCTTGCTCGCAGCAAATAACTTGCCCTGTCTTGCGTCGGCTTGGACTCGAAATAGCGAAGTCGCTTCCGCCAACCTCGCTGGCGTCAATCCGCTTTGCTCATTCGTTTCCCTGTGCAAGAAGACCAAGAGGCGATCACCGATTCGGATGAGATCTCCCGGCTGCAGAATGGCCCGCGCAATTGATTCGGAATTGACTTTCGTGCCGTTGCTACTTTCACAGTCTTCGATGTGCCAGTTGGGTCCATGCCATGTCAGTCGAGCATGAAGCCGAGACGCGAGCGGATCGTCGATTGGCAGGTCTCGCGATTCGTCGCGACCGATGGTCACGACACCTGAATCGGGATCGAGCGGAAAATAGCTCCCGGCTCCGGCACCGTTGATCGCGACTAAGCCAAATTGTGAGGGTGTGGTCAGCATACATTGATCGTACGTATCCAGGACGCGCCTTGCAACAGAGCGCTCTGTAATAAGGCGCACTTGCTGACTAATAAACGGACACGTTTTTTTTCGATCCTGCACAAACCGTTATTGCGCAGTGGGTTAGAGCCGCTGATGCGGTGACGTCGTTTGTTTTGGTCTCCAGGTTGCTTTATGGACAGGCCGTCTACGGGCCAATGTTCAATGTTCAAACTTGGAGATTAAACCATGTCAAAACGAAGCACGTTCAACCGCTTTAACGCTCAATCCGTCGAATATTTGGAATCCCGAGCCATGCTCTCGGCCACCGTGTCCAACGGTGAATTGACGATTGAAGGGACTCCTGACGCAGATCAAATCAGCGTTTCTATTTCGGACGACAACGTCAACCTGGACGTCGATATCAACGGATCGGTCGTGTCGTTTCCAAGTGCAGGCATCAACAAGATCAGCGTGTTTGGGCGGGCGGGCGACGACCGGATCGCGATTGGAGAAGGTGTCCCTCAGTCGACTCATCTGGAAGGCAACGAAGGCGACGACGGTATCTCTTCGAGCGGTCGAAGAGGCGCAACGATTTTGGGTGGACCTGGCAACGACAAAATTGAAGGAACTCACGCAGCGGATCGAATCGACGGTGGAGCTGGGGACGACTCGATCGCGGGCCGAGACGGCGACGACAACATTCAAGGCGGCATTGGCAACGACACGATTCTTGGCGGACGAGGCAACGACAATCTCGTTGGAGATCCGCGAGACCTTCCCGATCCAGCTCCAGTGGTTGCCGCAGCGGCTGATGGTGCCGCAGACAATGCTGATGGCCAGGACGTCGAAGCTGACAGAAGTCTAGTGATTGATCTGCCGCCCGAGCGAGTCCCAAGTTTCGACGACATCATTCATGGAGGAGAAGGCGATGATTCGATTCACGGGCATGCCGGATTCGATCGACTGTTCGGCGAATCCGGTAACGACACGATTCGCGGCGGCCACGGTCGCGACTTTGTCGAAGCGGGCGACGGCAACGACAACGTTGACGGCGGGCCGGCCGGTGACGTGATCTTTGGCGGAGAAGGAAACGATCGACTTGGCGGCGGTGACGGATCTGATGCGGTTGTCGGCGGAAGTGGCAACGACCGAATCGGAGGCGGCGATGGCGACGATTGGTTGTTTGGTGATGCAACCAACGAGTATCCAGCGGGCTATGTCAATCCGGTCAAATACGCGATCGACTTCGCGAACACAAACCGAGGGCGTGATGGGATTTCTGGCGGTGACGGAAACGACATCATCCTTGCAGGCAACGACCGCGATTCCGTGCGAGGTGGCGACGGCAACGATTACATCCAAGGCGGCTATGGACGCGATCGATTGGCTGGCAACAACGGCGACGATGTCATCCTGGGAGATTCCATGTTCGTAAATGATCCGGTCTTGCCAACTCCGGACACTGACGTCGAGCCAGTCGATGATCAGCCTATCGATGCGGTTCCTGAACCTGCCAACCGTGTGGCCCATGAATTCGATCCCGATGACGTGGACCAATTGTCGGTATCTCGATCTGGAGCACGCGATTACATTCGGGGAGGTCCAGGTGACGATCGCTTGTTCGGCCAGGGAGGCCGCGATGTCATCGTAGGTGGCCTAGGCAATGACCGCATGCATGGTGGACTCGACAGCGACCGCATGACCGGCGGCGATGGTGACGACACGATGTATGGAGGTGATGGAAACGACCGAATGTTCGGCGAGGCTGGAAATGACAGTATGAGTGGCGGCCGAGGCAGCGACTTCATGAACGGGGGCACCGACGACGACCGCATGAACGGAAATGACGGTAGTGACTTCATGTACGGTGGCCGCGGACGTGACAAAATGTTTGGAGCTGCCGGTCGTGACGTACTGGTTGGCGGTTTCGGTGAAGACAAGCTTTACGGCGGTGATGATGCCGATCGGATCTTCGCAGTCGATGGTGAGGTCGACGAGATCTGCGCGGAAGACATCGTCCACGTCCGCAATGACCGAAAAGACGTTTTCGTCTGCTAGTCGATCGCCGCTCAGACAAACAACGACAACAACATAATTGTGCATGCTCCAAGGTGAGAGGTCGTGCGTTGCGGCCTCTCGCCGCTTCGTTTTGGGACTTCGCAAGCAAACTTGTGATGCGTGGTTGTATCCGAGCACGAATCGAACTTACGATGGGTCAAACTCACTTCGAAACGAGGATCCATCCATGCACGCTAAGTTTTGCTCGATCGCGGTTTTGTCATTTCTCGCTGTTTCAAATGGACTGTTTGCTGAAGCCGTCGAGACCCAATACAAAACGCTGGAAGACATTTCATATCGAAACGACGGTTCTGACTACGCGAAGGAACGCTGCAAGTTAGACGTCTACTATCCCGTCAACAAGACAGACTTCGCAACCGTCGTCTGGTTTCACGGAGGCGGTCTGAAAGCGGGCAACAAATCTGTACCAGCGGGACTGATGAATCAGGGCATCGCGGTCGTCGCCGTAAACTACCGGCTGCATCCCAAAGTGCAGTCTCCTGTTTATGTCGACGACGCTGCTGCGGCCGTCGCGTGGACAGTGAAGAACATCGAAACGTACGGAGGGTCAAAACAGAAAGTCTTTGTTAGCGGCCATTCCGCGGGCGGCTATTTGACAAGCATGATCGGTCTCGATAAATCGTGG
>JAGQPC010001014.1 GCA_020426925.1 Planctomycetales bacterium
TGACGATGGCTGTTTATATCGAGCTGCGGGACAAAAGTTTTCGATCAAGAGCCGACGTTCAGTCTCGACTTGGCGTGCGAGTCCTGGCACAGGTTCCACGATTCGCAAACACTGTTCAGCGAAATCTCGACAGTGACGAGCCAGGCAACTTGATGTCCCCAATGCTCTGCACGTATCACCAACCCGGGTCACTGCAGAGTGAAGCGTTTCGAAGCCTGCGTACTGCGCTGCTATTCAATCCTCAAACTACCAACCTTCGAGTCCTCCAGGTGACGAGCCCTAGTCCCGGCGACGGTGCCAGTACGATTGCAGCCAACCTGGCAATCAGCATCGCCCAATTGGGACGCCGTGTTTTGCTAATCGACGCGGACCTGCATCGTCCCCAGCAACATGGACTGTTCGATGTGACAGCCGAACAGGGGCTTGCCTCTGTGATCACGAATGGCATCTCAGCCAGTGATGCCATTTGCGAAACGAAGGTAAGTGGACTGTCGCTCCTTCCGGCTGGACCTCAGCACGGTAGCGTCTCCGAGCTGTTTACGTCCCCTCAGTTTAAAGAACTGCTTGATTCGCTAAGGGATGAGTACGATTACGTTCTGCTGGACACGGAGCCGTTGCTAGTTGTGTCTGACCCTTGCGTAATCGCATCTCAGGTTGACGGAGTGCTGCTAGGGTTAAGTCCGACGAAAGATAGTCGTTGGCGGGCAGAACGAGCAAGTGAAATCCTCGCCACTATTGGCGTCCAGCCTATCGGTGCTGTCATCAACGGTGTGACCGGAACCGCAGCGTGGGGATTCCCAACGCAGCGCGAATTCGATCACAACGTTTCGAAACTTCCGGTCTCCGCACAGGTTTGACGACATGATTGAGATGACGACGAGTGCAAAACGCGAATCGGCTCCCCAGTTAGCCCAACACGCATCGCAATCGCGTTCCGTGAAGCTGTTAGTTGTGTCAATGCTGTACGAACCAGACTTCGTGGGGATTGCGGCCGTTGCCTCTGATTTGTGCGCGGGACTGGCCAAGCGTGGTCACGATGTCACGGTTTACACAACCTATCCGTACTATCCGGAATGGGAGCGAAAATCGAACGACAATCCTTGGCGAATTCGGCAAGAAGAGAGTGAAGGTGTGAAGATCTGGCGGCATGGACTGTTCATCCCCGCACATCCCTCCAAACTATTACCGCGAATTGTTCACGAGCTGTCGTTTCCATTGAGCTTGACACGGAGCATGTTTCGCCGACAGCAATTTGATGTCGTGATGGCGTTCTGCCCGCTACTGGGAAGTTTGGCATTCGCGACGCTGCGCAAAATGGTCCGCGGAAAGCCCCTTTGGGTCAATATCCAAGACATGCCGGCCGAGGCGGGACGGGCAACGGGGATTAATCGGTCGAAGACCTTTCACTTTCTGGGATCGACCGTTCAACGAACTCTGTTTAGGAAAGCGGAAATCTGGAGCACGATCTCGCCAGAAATGGTTTCACAACTGGAGACTGTCAAATCGAAGAGGAACCATCTGTACTTGTGCCCAAATTGGCTGACCCGTTCCCTGGCGAACCGCGTGGCACAGCTTCCGTCCAAAGTAGGGCGTCATCCGCGACGGCCACTCGAACTGTTATACAGTGGCACGATCGGAAAGAAACAATCGCTGGTGCAGTTCTGTCAGGCGCTGCACGCGACAGACTTGGATTTCCGTTTTCGGATTCGCGGGGACGGTAGCGAGGCATCAAGTGTGCGGAATTGGGTGGCCAATTCAGGCGATGCGAGGTTTGATATCGGTGGATTACTTCCGGAACAGGAATTCGTTCAAGCGGTACATGATGCGGATTGGTTTGTGATTACCGAGATGCATCGTGCTGGAGCCTCGTTTTTACCCAGTAAGCTGATGCCATGTGTTTCCGCGGGGACGCCGGTCTTGGCCATCGCGGATCATGATGGACCTCTTGGTTGTGAAATGGCGGCGAGCAAGATCGGTGTGTGTGTTGAATGGAAAGACCTCGAAAATTTATCCGTCGAGTTGATGAAGTTTTCGGCAGCACCAGGGCAGTTCACTGCATTGCAGGAAAACTGCCTGCAACACGCACAAGCATACGACCGCGATTTGGCGATCGAACGGGTCGAACGCATTCTATTGGCGCATAGCCAACCGAATGGCAAGCAGCATAACGTGGACATCTAGGACTGGGCAAAACCGTGCTGAAACAAGTCGCAGCTAAAAGACACGTCTTGGGTGAGAATTGCGATTCTCACTGCGAACGGATCGTCTATCTGGCTCCAGATTGCACAGACAGTGCTGTTAAAAAGCGCGCGCACGGCTTTCTCAAGCTTGGCCATGAACTAACGAGTTTTTCATTTCGCAGGGAT
>JAGQPC010001015.1 GCA_020426925.1 Planctomycetales bacterium
CCTGAAATCGCGCAATCGCCGTGGACGCTGAAGGAGGCCTGCCCGGCAACGATGGGAATCTGTGACGACGTCCCATCGCCGTAGTCGAAAATCAGCATGTGAGTATCGAGCGAGCCGGGATCCAGGATTGCGCCGTTGATGGAGCCGCTGATCGTTGCTACTCCGCTCGTATCGATCGATGCGTCGAAGGTAAAGTTGTCCAGCACTGGCGCCACGTTATGGACCGTCACTTGCCGCGTTTCCACCGCGACACCACCGTCGTCATCGGTCAGAGTCAGCGTCACGTCATAGCTGTCGCTGGCATTGTCGTCCAGGTACGTGTGAATGGTACCGAAGCTGAATCCGCCCGGCGTATTGATCGGAAACGTGTTGGTGGCCCCATCGCCCCAATCGACGTGAATCGTGTGCGTATCGAGTGTACCTACGTCTCCACCATTGAAACTCAGATTGACCGTTCCGTTCTCGTCGATCGCAGGAGTAATCGACAATGCACTGATTTGTGGAGCCAAGTTATTGACCGTGGCGGCGGCGCCGACAGCGCCGACAGCACCGTCATTGTCAATCACCTGAATCGCAATTGGGTAGTTGCCGTTCGGCTGGCCGGGAACGTTGTCGAGGTAGTTGTGAATCGCACCGAAACTGAAACTTCCTGCGCCTGGCGCCGAGTAGTTGTTGATCGTGCCATCACCCCAATCGACCAAGATGGTAAACGTATCCAGAACGCCGCTGTCAATTGCAGTGAAGCTCAGGCTGACCGTACCCCCTTCATCAACCGCCGGAGTGACCGACACGCCACTGATCACCGGAGCCAGGTTGTTGACCGCCACTTGCCGAGTCTGTACAGCTATCCCACCGTCATCGTCGGAAACGTGGAGTGTTACTGTGTAAGTTCCATTGTCGACGAAGACGTGGGACGGAATCGGCGTCCCAACTGTCGTATGGCCGTCACCGAAATTCCAGGTGTACTGCAAGTCATCGGCCGCGACGTCGCTTGCGATCGCGCTAAAAAGGGCAATGCTCCCCTCTGGGATTTCTGTCGGCGCCGACAATTGGTCGATTGTTGGAATCTTGTTTCCAATAGCTACGACAGCGGTATCCGTCGTACTCAGACCGCTGCTATCGGTAACTTTGAGGCCAATCATTCTCGACGTTGGGCCATCCAGAGCAATAGCGGAAAAAGCCGGACTAATGCCGGTCGCATCGTCGAAGAGTCCGTCGCTGTCGAAATCCCACGCGTAGGCAAGGGACGAACCGGATTGATCTGGGTCGCTACTCAAGATACCGCTTACCGTCACGGAGTCTCCCTCAAGAACGGTATAGGAACCACCAGCATCGGCGTTCGGTGCGAGGCTGAATTCGACATCGTCAATCAACACGACGGGGAACACATTGGCGGCCATCGTGATCTGGACCGAAGTGACACTTGAGAAACCGGCCGGGAATTGGACAACACCCGCGCTGGAAACCGACACGGAAGACCCGCTGGGAATCGCTGTGAATTCGATTGATCCAGCACCACTGAACGATTCGACGTTGAGGCGACTCATCGTGAAGGCCGCACCGCCAGCGTCAAAAACCCAAGGTGGAGTTCCAGATGTCCCCTTCGCCACACGCAGCGCAACATCTCCACCAGATGAAGCCAGCAGCACGTGTGCCGCGGAATCGACGCCTAGCCCCAGCTCGGAATAGTCGTTGTAGGAGCCCGGAACATTCCCGAATGTCATCGTGGCCAGCAACCTGCGGTCTTCCAGGGACTCGATCTGCGTCAATGTGCGGACGGCGCGGCGAAGCTCTTGACGGCGATGCTTGGCTTGGCGGTTGCGAAGCAACTTGGAGGTAACTGTGAAAAGCGACATACGTTTTGTTTCCAATCGAATGGTTGGCCCAGGTGGGGCCGGCATTGTGCCGAACAATTGAGGCAGGGAACACGTCGGTACGGTGGCAAGGCTGGTCCTTCAACGGACGCGCATACGAGTCCCGTTGTAAGACAGTGCGTAATGCGAATGCCAATCGGCTCACGAATTCCGCAAAACGTTCTGGCAGGAGTTTTGTGGACTCGCAGCCATTCTTTTTTCGTACAAGGTCGGATCATTTACGCGTGAGCAAGGCTTAGACGGGCCTAGGGCAGTTCGGGTGTGAGCATGAAGTAACGGGTTTCGGTTGTGGTTGTTTGCTTCCTGCCTTTCCCGGTAGTTACGGCAACTTCGGCCCTAGCAAATACGTGCCCGTCACCTGTCGCGTCGCGATCATTCATGTGTTGGTGGGAGAAGTGTGTTGCCGCGTGCCAGAAATCCACGTCGTCCGGATCACCGGTCACGACGTCATCCAGATAGATCAATTTCGAGTCGTGCACCAGGAACTGAGCCTCACGCGATCCGTCCGTCGTGTGAATCGAGCCCAGCACATCGCCTGCGTTATTGATATCCCAGCAGAAGACCGGAACCGTCGGAGGGAGCCAATCGTAGCCCAAGTCATCAAAGCGAATCCCACGCGAACTTATCGTCGTCTTGCCTTTGCGGCCTGATCCGCTCACGGCCACCTCTGCCTCTCCGGTCATTTCTCCGAAGTCATTCATGTCTCGGATGTAGGCACTTCGGATGGTTCCATCGAGAGGAGTCAACAGCATCTCGACTGCCGGTGTTAATCGAAACCCTTGGGTTACAGCGTAGGCTCCCGAGATCCCCCCGGTTAGGACGTTGCCCGAGACTTGCCCCCAATTATTCAGACCTAGAAGTTCCGGGTCGGTTATCGCAATTGGCGCTCCATTCGTCGGATCCGTTAAGACGACAGGTGTGGAACTTGGGTTGTTGGAGTCCAGGAGAAATGCGTAGGTGTCGCCGGAAACATCGTCCAAGAACTGTCCCAGGACTTGGCCAAGGTCATTGATACGTTTTGCATACGACAAACCACTGGAGGATGGCACATTGAGATACCGCCATATGGGTGAAAGGCCGCCACTGGCGTCGAACAGGTCGACGAGAATACTCTCTCGGGTGCCATCATCGCGTTTTAGATATGCGACGAACTGCCCTGAATCGTTGATGTCCAGGATCGAAGTGCTCGAAAACTCGGCGGGTACGGCGATAAAGTCGTCCAGTGACCAAGCCGATCTGGGCATCCCAAGTACGCCATCATGGTCGTAGAGCACAACGGTTGCCCCGTCGGTAAAACGTGAGTGGCCGACCACCAGGTTCTGGTTATTGAAATCGTTG